>CAYVVO010000035.1:0-1914 GCA_964455275.1 uncultured Candidatus Bathyarchaeia archaeon
ACCAGCGCAGAAGGCGTCTCCGGCACCAGTCGTATCCACCGCATCCACATTGTACGCCTCAATCAGGTGGCTCTCCTTTCCGTCAGTAACATAGCAGCCCAGTTTACCGAGCTTAACCGCAACTATGTCAACGCCCAATTCTGTTAACGTTCTAGCGCCTTCTCTGTAATCCTGTCCTGTAAGCTGCTTCAATTCTATGCCGTTGGGAAACATGACATAACTCTTTTTGATTATCGGCTTAAGAGCATCCAAGCCTTTTCTTGCGTAGATAGCTCCGGGATCAAAACCTATTTTCACGCTGGAAAGCTGGCCTATGAGCTGTTTTTGGGCTTTGAAGGGTTTTTCTCCAACAAACGATGACAGATGCAAAAACCTTGTGCCAGAAACATAGTCTAAGTTGATGTCCCTGAAGTCTATCTGATCGTTGACTCCCGGGTCAACATACAAGGCTCTGTCTCCCTTCTGGTCGATGAATCCCATGACCGAGCCGCTTCTGCCCCTCTCCATGACCGATACGCCGTTGATGTCAACGCCCTCTTTTCTGAACTCGTCTAGGAGAAACTTTCCTTCACGGTCTGAAGCAACCTTACCAATGAACCCAGCTTCAAGTTGCAGCCTAGCCAAGCCCACAACCGTGTTGGCTGCCGAGCCGCCCGCAGACTCCTTGAAGTCTAATACAGCACCTTCTTCCTCTTTCTTGGCAATCATGTTCACCTTGAAGAGCTTGTCCAAGTTGAGGGCGCCGAAGCCTACAACATCAAAGGTCATCGGAACAGCTCCCGCAGGTATATTCTGTGTTTTCCCAGTTTTCCGCCATAATTCCCCGCAGAAATCCTGACAACCCCATCAACTTTGCTTGCGCTCCGGATGCCTGCTTTCATTGCCTCCTTAACCGCCTCAAGGGAAACACCGTTGATCACAATCTCTGGAATGTAATTAACACCGTCAGGAACCTTCGACTCCTCCCCCAACCTCTCCTTCAATGTGGGACAGTATGGATGATTCGTGGTGGGACCGATCAACGGAAAGTTGGTTTCAGGCTTTGAACCCGCTGAACAAACATCAAATGGAGTTATGACTCCCAGAACCTGATGTATGGCATCCAGCGCTTTTCTTCCCGCTTCCATGACTGCTCGTTTGGTTTTGCACATGAACCCGAAGTTGGCGCCCATCACTCCCCTTGCATAGCCCAGTTCACGTTCTATCAGGAAGTTAGAAACCATCAAGGGAACAACAATCATGTTTCGCCCATAACGGCGCTCTTCCCATTCGAAACCGTCTCCGCAGTGACCAACCCGCATCATCATCCCCATCTTCCCATCAGCCTCCGCTAGGGCATCAAAGACCGCAGTGAAGGGCTTCACGAGAATGTCCTGCCGTATCCGAAATGAGAGTTCTGCCTCAAACTTTTTCACCGATTCTTGCAGAGGCTTGTTTTCGTCGATTCCTCCCCAGAACTGCAGAACTGCGCCGTTGCGTCCGTCAGGCGTTTCCTGTTTGTTTAGGTATTTTTCGATGCCGCCCTCGATTCTGCCGATGACTACTGATGGTGTGGCTGTGGCATCCTCTGCGGCTTTCTCCAGCACTTGTTTGTGGTCTGCGGTGACTACTACTCTGGAGACTATTCCGTCGAAAGCTTCTGCGTATGTGTCTTCGATTTCAGCCTTCAATGTAATCCCCTGTGTAATGTTTACCCTAACTTTCCTATAGCCTCTCCTCTCACAGTCTTCCTGAAAACGCTGCTCTCCCTCTTCAACCGTTCAAGGTTATCATCAGTTACCCTTTCCACCTGAGGAAAACCATCAGGAAACAACATGGACATCCGCCCACGCAATTCGGGAGAACCACAAAATTTCTTCAATCCCAAGGGACCCCACTCTTCAACCAACCTAAATGCTCCCTCTTTTCCATGTC
>CAYVVO010000036.1:0-3240 GCA_964455275.1 uncultured Candidatus Bathyarchaeia archaeon
AGAGGCTGAAATCAGGAAGAAGCTGAGTTACGTAAAAGAGTCGGACAGTGACATCAGAGGAATCTCGGTTAGGGTGGTTGAGGGAAAGGAGGATGACCTTTACGAGGATGTTCTCAAGCTGGCAAAAAATATTAAAGCAAAAATTTTGGGGATAGAAACCGGAAGCGCCTCCCTGCAAGAATTGTATAGAATGGCGATTACCGCAAAGGAGAGTGAGTGACGTGGGAAAAGGTAAACCATTCTTGGAAGTTTTAGCCTCAGCAATCCATGAGGACTTTAGATTTCCGTTTCTTGAGCTTTTTGCGTTCTTCTACGCTTTGGGTACGTTTGTGTTTGCAAGTTTTACTGTAGGTCTATCTTCTCAAATTACAACAAATGAAGCCATAGCCTATAGTGTAACTAATTCGCTTATCGGCGGGTCTCTCATTGTTTTCATACTGCTTATCTTAAAAAACGTCGCCTACGGTTTGGGAAACGAACTTGAAAAAGGAATAATTCAAACATACTTTTCATATCCTCTCAGGAGACGGGGAATATTAACTGCGAAACTTCTCTCGGCGATCGGTGTTTCTCTGCTTCTGTTTCTCGGCATCCAGATTTCAGCGCTTTACATTTTGGCTCCAGACATCGTGTTTCCCAATTTGGGTACAGTAATTCTAACATATGCTGCAAACCTGAGTTATCCTCTCCTCATCTCGGCTATCATGCTCCTTTTAACGTTGAAACTTAGAAGAGGCGGCATGGGGCTTGTTGTTGGTATAGTTCTCTATGTCGCTATAAATATAGCTTCAGGAATAGCGTTTTTTGTTGCAGTGTCTACTAAATCTCCTTTAGCCTTTCAAATATTATCTGTGATCTCCCCAACTTACGCTTTACAATACCACTATGGGGGTTTGTCCGGAATTTCCGACATTTTTTCGGTACCATGGGTTCCGACTCTATCAGAAGCACTGCTTTACACAGGAGCCAGTTATGTGATAGTTGCTTCATTGTTCGTTTTAGCATACGTCTACTTCAGCAGGAGGCTTAACCTATGAAACGGTGGACAGCTATTCTTGGACGAGGCGGCACAACTCTCATAGCCATAAGCTTAGCCTTGCTCCTAGTTTCGCTTATTCCCCAAATCCAGATGTCTAGCAGTACAGGAAGTGGACCTTTGTCTCCCGGAGGGATGAGAATTCTGTTTCATCAAAAAAACCTTAATCCGCAACAAGAATTGGATGTAGCAGTTACAGTTGATGGCACCATCATAGTCTACTTACTTGAATTGGACATTGTAGTTGATTTCAACCCCGATGCTGGCTTTGTCCAAAGATTTAATGTAACAGACCTGCAAGAATTATTGGAAGAGCAACCTGACAAAGTCATATGGGAACATGAAGTTGAAAACGGAGATTACAAACGGAGCTACACTCCAACCCGGGTCATGAACGCCACTCTCATCGTTTACAATCCACCAGACTCAGAGATCGCTTACTTAGATCATAGTGTGTCATTGCAAAGTAGTCTAGCACCCGGAGACAAAGTTCGAACCATAGCATACTGGACAACCCCCATAGGGCTCATATTGGCGATGCCTTGGCTTGTAAACATTTGGAAAGAGAGGAAACAAAGCTAGACTCACAGCGTTGTTCTAGGGTGCTTCCAGCCTGCAGCAGAGTGTTTTGTGGCAAAAAGATTTACTCTTCCACGGTAATTCTGTTGCAGAGAGTGGAACAGTTTGAGAGGAGACCTTGACGGCATCCTAGCCGAGAAAGGGGCAGAGGCTTTGCTTCTGTACTCGGACAGCTACAGGAACGCAAACATGTTTTACCTCACAGAGTTTCTGGCTCCAGACCCCTTCATCTTCCTCAAAAGAACTGACGAAAAACCAATCACAGTAGTTAGCCAGATGGAGTATCCGAGAGCCCAAAAACAATCCATTGTCAAAGACGTGAGGTCATATCTAGACTACAATTATCTCCAAACAGTGAAATCCGCCAAGGAACCGCAGCATGGCGCCATAAAATTCATCGCAAAAGTAGCAGAAAAGGAGCTGGGCTTGGGAACCAAGATTTGTGTGCCACCAGACTTTCCGGTGATTGCGGCTGATGTGCTGAGAGAGGAGGGGTTAACAGTTAATCCCATGTTTGGTGTAGTGGAGGAAGCCAGAGAAACCAAAGACATCCACGAAGTAGAGGAGATTAGAGCAGTTCAGGCAGTAGTTGAAGAAGTCACATCCGAAGCAATAGAGATTATAGCCAACTCAGATGTGGGAAGCAACGGAACCTTGAATTTCAACGGCGAAACTCTAACTGTTGGCAAGATAAAATCGTTTTTCGGAAGCAAACTCCTAGAAAACGGAATCCTACCCGAAGAAGACATCATAGTCGCATGCGGCACAAAATCGTCGGACCCACACTACGCAGGTGAACCAGAAGACAAACTCAAGGCAAACCAGCCAATAATACTTGACATCTACCCCCGAAGCATCCAGAAACGCTACTGGAGTGACATGACCCGAACCGTAGTGAAGGGAAGAGCCTCACCCAAACTCAAACAGATGTTCGAAACAGTTTTTGAGGCAAGAAACGCTTCTCTCGACGCAATCCAAGCCGGAGCCCTTGGAAGCCACGTCTACGATGTGTGCTGTGACATATTGGAGAAGGCAGGCTACGAAACCACGAGAGGAGGAAAAAAGGTAACCAAAGGAATGCCCCACAGTCTCGGGCATGGAGTAGGCTTGCAGATACATGAAAGCCCAAGAATAAATGAACTATCCACATCTCCACTAAGGGAACATAACGTTGTGACAGTTGAACCCGGACTCTACGACCCCCATGTAGGCGGAGTGAGACTGGAGGACATCATAGAAGTCACAAAATCTGGATACAGCAACCTGACAAGGATGGAGACTCGACTAGAAATCTAAAAAAAGTTGTCAGCCTCCGGTCACAAGCGACATCAGCATAACGTTGTCGCCATCCGCTAGTTTTGCGTCCAATCCGCCAAGCTGACCAATAAACACTCCGTTAACTGCAACAGAAAAACCTGTTTTAACGTCGCTCAACCCGGGCTCATAAACGTCTTTTCTGAAGGCTGCGCCGTTAACTCCAGCCAACTTGTTGAGCAGATCAGAAAGGGAAGCTCCCTCTTCCAACTCATACTGTTCCTCTTTCTTATTCACCAAGTTCTTGATGTAACCGAAATATTGAACTCTAACATTCAAGTTTCTTCACCAACACTTTAGCCAACCGCTTC
>CAYVVO010000037.1:0-1139 GCA_964455275.1 uncultured Candidatus Bathyarchaeia archaeon
AGGCAAAATGTTTCTTCGGGTAGATATATGAGCTGGGAAGTCAGGTTCATGTTAAAATTGCTGTTGGATGTGGCGTTTTTGGTGCTGTTTTGCGGGTGCAGAAACCGTGTTTTTCTTGGGGAAGAACTGTTTCCAGGGGGGGTTATGGGCGTTTTTTGTGCCAGTCTTCGCATACGGTGCCTGAGCAGTAATCTTTGCGTTCCAGCTCGATTGTTGAGTGCTCGATGTGATGTTTCTGGAGCGTTTCCTTGATTGCATGTTTATCGAAGTTTGTTTTTGGGTCAAAATTTAACATGATTTCTTAAGAAAAGCAAAAGTGACGAGAAGAGCAGAGCTGATAATATGGGCAGTGTTTGTGATGGCAGGTATTGGATTATGAATCCGCCTGCGATTGGTGTGACTATTTGACCTATGCTCTGCAGTGAGTTGTTGACGCCCAGTACGGTTGCGGTTTCCTTTTGTGTAACGCTGTTTGTCAATTTGCTGGTTAAAATGGGTCTGCTGACTCCTGCACCATAGGCAAGAAAGATTAAGGGAACGAAAACAAACAGGTAATCAGTGGAAAATGCAAGAGTCACCATTGAAACTACCATGGCAACTATCCCCATTCTCAGCATACTGCTTTCACTCATGGCTCGTAGGATGCGGGCAATCAAGAATGTTTGGATAACGACTCGCAGTATGCCGATCCATGCCATGTAGAAGCCAACTTGGTCTGCGCCGACGTGGAATTGGGCTTCTGCCAGTAAACTGAAGTTGGAAATAAACAGGAAAAATGCTGCGTTGTAGATGAAGAACATGAGTAGACTGTTTCTCACGTTGGGGGCTTTCATGAAGCGTTTAGCGTCGTTAACTGGGATGACGTCATTGAAGCCAAGGGATAGTTTGTCAGCTTTTTCTGTGATTGTTTCGGGGAGAAAAAGAACAACCAGAACAATCGAAACCAATGTTACGGCTGCCGCAAAGAACATTGGAACCGAGTAGTCGATTGTGAAAAGCACTCCGCCGATTAAAGGACCGAATATCATTCCGGCGCCAAATACGCCGCTGGAGTATCCGTAAACTCTGGTTCGGTGGCGGGGTTCGGTGATGTCGCTGATGTATGCTTGGCTGACGGTCATGTTGCTTCCCAGCAATCC
>CAYVVO010000038.1:0-13943 GCA_964455275.1 uncultured Candidatus Bathyarchaeia archaeon
GTTTACTCCCAGCTCGTTAGCCCTCAAAGTCAACGCAAAAACTTGGTTCACAAAGCCGTATAGACTGAGATCGTTCTCTTTAGCGATCTTGTTCATGCTATTTAAGAAGTCTTCACGTGCCGCGAAGCTTTTTCGTCGAACTTTGCGCTTTTTTTCCAACTTTTCACCATTCTATGTAATTGGTTAAGTCACCTATAAACTGTTCCTGAAATAAAGCGCGTTACATGTCGGGCAAAGGTGCATGATAAAATTGCCCTAATAAATCACCTGCGTCGAAACACAGAGCATAGAAAACCCAAAGAATCCAACATAGAAGAGCGAAAATGCAAAAAACGCCACTAAAGTTGATGTTTACCGCTTTTCGGTGTCAGGAAAGTTTCCGGTGCTTTTCCCAGAATTCTGTTACGTTTTCTCCGCATTCCATGGGATTCTTCACTATTCTCATCTCTTTCTGATAGTAGCTTGGCAGCAACTGCCTGATGTCTGGGCGGGTAATCCGTTCATCCAACATCACTATGCATCCCTTGTCTTTGGCTGACCGATGGACGCGCCCACAGGCTTGAACCAAACGGAATATGGCCGGCGCCAGATAAGCGTAATCTCTTCCCCTCCCCGGGAATTGAGAGTCAAAGTAGCTTATCAGCGCCTTCTGATACACGCTCCACGTAGCATAGGGCAACCCCACTGTTACTACGCAGGTTAGGAGATTGTTTGGGTAGTCCATTCCCTCGCTGAATTTTCCGCCCATAACCCCAAACAAGGCGTTGTTTTTTGAGCGGGTTAGTTCCTGCATCACGTCGTTTCGTCTGGTTTTGCGTTTCTCCACAATCATTTTTCTGTCAATGTCGGTGTGCGATAGAATGCTGTTCATCAGGTTGTAGCTGGTGAAGAAGACTGCCATGTTGCCCTTGTTCGTCACTGATATGGTTTCGATGTATTCTGCCCATTTCTTCAACATCTGGTCGGTTCTCTTCTCGAATCTCGATGAAACATCCCCTGCAGCCAGTATTAACCTGTTTTCAGCTGGGAATGGAGAGTCGAATTCTCTGAGATGGACGTCTTTTGGGTTGCGGAGAATCAGGTCCCTGTAGACTTTTGGGGGAGAAAGGAAACCGCTCATAACAATGCTTCCTCGTGCCTGCCGCAGAACCGGATCCGTTATCTCCCTGCCATCTAGGCTTTTGACCTCCAGATATGTTCTGTTCCCCCAGTCCTTCTGGATCAGGTGAACATACTTTTTTCCCACCCTCTGGAAGAAGTTCTCCATGAAGTCGCCTACCCGATGGGCGTAACTGAAAATTTTGTCAGAACCAAGCTCCTGGCGCCTCTCTCTCACCGATTCTCCATATTCGTGGAGGGTTTCCGCGGCTTTGTCGCTGGATGTTCCGCTCCATTCAAGGAATTTGTCCTCAAGTTTTTGGGGGTCAAGCAGTTCAAGATTTGATTTCCTCAAACTCTTTTGGACATGTGGAAAAAGGTTGTCGTCTAACACGTTGAGGTAATCTTGGACGTCCCCCAAGGTTTTGTGTTCAAAGTTTTCGGTTTCTTTGAGGGCGTTCTCAACCGTGTTTGGCGCCATCCTGTCAGAGAGAAGCTCCCGAGCGAAGTTTGGTATGTTGTGGGCTTCATCCACTATAAGATAAACGTTGGACAGGTCCACTCCCCAGCTCTGCAGCAGCGCTTTTCTAACCGGCGGATTGAAGGTGTAATTGTATGTTCCAAGAAAAATTTGTACTTTGCTGAGAACCCGTTTCAGCGCCTCATACGCACAGAAGCCGCTCTCCGCCATCCGCTGGCTCGCCTCTTTGGGGTCAAGGATTTTTCGGGCGCAGTCCAGAGCCAGTTCTTCGGCTTGCCTCTTTTTTCTGTGGATGTTCCAGTAGAATTTGCAGAAAGGTTTAGTGTTGGACTCGCAGTTTTTTTTGAGTCTTCTGCATTCCTCAAGGAAGTCGAAGTATGAGCCTCCGCTTTTCATCCGCATCGGGCACATGTCCTGTTTGCTGAAGAATGACACAGTCAAGGGAGTCTGCTCTAGCCCCTTCAGCTCTTTGAGGAATATGTGCAGTTGGCTTCTGGTTCTGAAGCTGATCAGAAGCTTGTTTTCTCCTAGTCTAGGCAATACGCTGAGGAGCGATGCAAGAGATTTTCCTATGCCGCATGGGGCGCTGCCAACGAAAACTTGGTTGTTCTCTAGGGCTTTGGCAGCTTCCTCGATAAATTCTAGCTGTCCCTTGCGTACTTCGTAGCCTCTGGGGAGCCACCGGTTGTCTGGGGTCTTCTCTTGGGTCTCTGTTTTTGTTGTTGCTGTGCGTCTGCGGGGACTACTGGGAGTCACGATTCTGGCGCTCAGGTATGTTCCGCAGTCACGACAGAAACGGCTCTGCTTAAACTCTTCAGGGGAATACCTTTTTCCGCATTTTCGGCAAACGTAGATTCGAGGCATTTTTCTCTCTTATCATACTCGACCGCATTGAAATATGCTTTGTTGACAGTTTCAGCTGTAAACGGTAATCAGCGCCGTAATCGATAAAAGATTGGAGGACAAGTTGGTATTTGATGTGCAGTTTCTTAGGTGCGTGATGGCTTGTCTTATTGTGTGAAGTGTGGCGCCAAGTTGGGTGAGGGTGACAGGTTCTGTTCCGCTTGCGGCACCGCAGTTGCGAAGGTGAGCAGTGAGGAGTTTTCTGTTGCTTCTGACAATCTTATTGAGCGGGTGAAGGAGCTGCTTCATGAAGGCAACGTCACCAGAATAATTGTGAAGAACGAGAAGGGCGAGGTTCTGCTGGAGATACCTGCCACAGTTGGGGTTATCGGCGTTGTTGTTGCTCCGTGGCTGGCAGCGTTAGGCGCAATAGCCGCGTTAGCCACGAAATGCAAAATAGTAGTCGAAAGAAGAGAATAAAACATCAGTTCTCTTGGAAAAACAGAAAAAATACTGTTTTCAACAATGTACCTCTATTAGTCCCCTAATATGATGGACAGTTTGGTTTTCTGGGCAGTTTTCGTTTATAGATGGCTACGGCGACTGCAAGTAAAACAAGTACGAGTAATGTTGGCGTCCATGAAGGAAACTCTGGGATGTAGCTAGCTGGAGTATACTGTTCGTTTGCTGCGGAGACGGGAAATCCAACCCAGCCTTCGCGTCCTCCAATCGCATACAAAACATCATTTATGATTGCGACACCTAAAGCATAACGGGCAGTCGGCATTGGGGTGCCTGTACTCCAGGTGTCTGTTTCGGGATCATAGATTTGATTAAAGTTGACAGCGTCAAGGTTCTGCTTTCCACCTATAACGTAGATTCTTTTTGGAGCATAGTCACCTGAAGTTGCTATTGCGGCTGCAGCGTCCACTCCTTTGGGTAGGGGAGCTCCATTGCTCCATGTGTCATTTTCAGTGTCATATATCTGATTAAGAGTAACTTCAACTGCACCGCCCATTACATAGATTTTGTTGTCAACGACTGCAGAAGTATGGTGCTCAACTCCCGTGGGTATTGGCGTTTTTGTGGTCCATGTGTCTGTTTCTGTGTCATAAACTTCGTTTACATCAAAATTGGTATTAGGAGCACGTTGTCCTCCTCCAATCACGTAGATTTTTCCATCTACAACATTTGCTGATACCGCCATTCTTTTTGTGGGCATGGAAGCTCTGGTTTCCCATGTGTCTGTTGCTGGATCGTAGACTTCGTTTACGTTAGTGGGTGCTATACCAACCTCCCAATTGCCGCTGTCTCCCCCTATCACATAGATTTTGTTTTCAACAACAGCTATTCCAAACCAAATTCTTGGAGTGGGCATCGGCGTCTTTGTAGTCCAAGTGTTTGTGGCTGGGTCATATTCTGCAACACCACAAGAGTCATAGCTGCCTCCTATCGCGTATATCTTTCCATCCACAACAGCAACTCCAACTGTAGCTCTCGCCGTAGGCATCGGTTCCAATGTTGTCCAAAAATCCTCTGTTGCTCTAACTGCCGCAATGTTTGGTAGACTGATCGATAAAGAACAGAGAAACAGAAATGTAATCAGCGTTGCCCTTCGGTCTCTCATCATGGGCACCAGTAATACCGTACCTAACTAACAAGAAAAGGGTTTTTGTAAAGATTTCTTGACCAAACAAATGATGCACTAGTCAAGTTTTCTTGACAAAATTTTTGCTCAGCTTTCATGTTTTGTTGAGGTTTAGTAGTTCTTTGATTTGGTGGATTTCTATGAGGTTGCTTGCATGCTTCTTTCTGGTTCTGAAGCCGGCTGTGAACAGCACAGTGTCCTCATTGTCCAGCAGATTCATGCTGTGAAGTTTGTTTGCGACAGCCAGTATTCGGTCAGTCTCTTGGCGGTAATCATAGTGTACGGGAACTACGCCATACGCCAGCTCCAGCTGCTTCTTGGTCATCCTCTTTGATGTAACCGCGATTATCGGCTGCCTAATCTTGAATCGGGATATCATCTTCGCGGTGTAGCCTGATCGGGTTAAGGTAACCACCTTGTTTAGTGGCATGCTCTGGCATATCCGCTGGATGGACATGCTTACAGTGTCTGAGATGTTGATGAATCCCGTTTCTTCTACGCTGCTTTTCGTCGCCTTTTCAGCCTCCAAGGCTATCCGAGCCATCATAGCAGTAGCCTCCACTGGATACTCGCCAACCGCGGTTTCTCCGGAAAGCATTGTTGCGTCTGTTCCATCCAGTATCGCGTTTGCCACGTCGCTGACTTCGGCTCTGGTCGGCGTGGGCTGATGCATCATGGACTCCAGCATCTCAGTGGCTGTCACCACAGTTTTTCCGTTCTGATTGCACCTGCGAATCAACGACTTCTGAACCAGCGGCACCCGCTCAGGCTCTATCTCCACGCCCAAGTCGCCACGCGCAACCATGATGCCCTCTGACGCGTCTAGGATTTCGCTGAAGTTTCTGATTCCCTCAAAATTCTCGATCTTAGAAATCACTGCCCCCTTGAATCTGTCAGCTGCAGACCGCAGGTTAGCTACGTCCTTGGCGTTTCTGGTGAATGAGAGCGCCAAAACTTCAACCTCATACTCTTCTGCGAACTTGATAAGTTTCCTGTCCCTCTCTGACAGGGTTGGAAGTGGAAGCTGCTTGTTGGGAACGTTAACGCCTCTACCGTTAGCTATCAAGCCGCCGTTTTTCACCAGCAACCGAAGAGAGCCCTCCCCCTTTTCGGCAACCTCTGTTCTGATTCTGCCGTTATCTATGAAAACCAAATCGCCAACATTCATGTAGTCGATGAAGTTGTGGCTAAAACTGATCTGTTCTCCGTTGAAGCCAGCATCCAGAACCTCTCCCGCCTCAACAACCGTTTCTTTGTCTGTTCGAATCCTGATTTCTGGTCCCTTAAGATCAACCATCACCGGAACATCAGCAACTTCCCGAACATTATCCACGACAGTCCGGTAACGGTCAAAGTCTCCGTAGGCAGTGTTTATTCTGGCGCAGTTCATGCCCGCACGGAACATCCGCTCCAACGTTTCAACCTGCAGGCTGGCGGGACCAATCGTGCATACAATCTTTGTTTTCTTCATCAACCAACTTCACCCATTCAATAACAGAGTGTTTTTCAGCGTTTAAGCCTTAAACCAGCAACTGTCACGCCAACAGCAACAAACAGAAGCACAATACCTATTTCGGAAGCAAAAACGATGCTCGGATTTTCACTCTGTTTTTCCAGTATGCCCACCAAAGCCCAAATAACCACGAAACTGTACGCTATGTCCCTTCTTGTCGCAAGCATAGCCAAGGACAGAAGCAGCGCCACACAGATTATGACCACAGCCCACGTAGACGGCTCAATGCCTCCGCCACCCCAGCCAGCAGCCACAAATGCCACAGACACGTTAGCTATCGTGGCGATGCTTATCCACCCCAAGTAAACGCTGAAGGGCATCTGCACAAGCACCATCTCTTTAAGCGAAACAGCAGTTTTACCGATGCCCAGCCGCAGATAGATGAGAATCAGGGTTGCCAGAAGCGCAAACATCAGAACCAAACTGTAGGTGACCATTCTGTAGTGCCAAAGAAACAGCCAAGAAACGTTAAATGCGCCACTCAACGCAAAAAGCAAACCAATCTGACCAAGAAACGGCTTGTCCCTGTTTTTGGGCAGAGCCTGATAAACGATGAAAACCAGCAGAAACATGTAGATGACGCCCCAAACAGAAAACGTGAAGCCCGCAGGCGTAACCAACGTTGGGTACAGGTCAGAAACCTCCCCACTTGTCACACCATTCAGCAGGGTTGTGCTTCCAGCCAGCACATTCACTGTAATTGTAACTACGAAGGCGACAATGTTGACTGCCTGAAAGACAACAGGTCTACTCAACACCATAAAAGTACCATATACCACGACTTTTCATATAAAAATTCGCACAGCCGAGATGATGGTGGTGCGGCGGGCAGGAATCGAACCTGCGAACCCCTACGGGAGAGGATAGCTCATCAAACGCTGATCTTGAGTCCTCCGCGTTTGACCTGGCTTCGCTACCGCCGCCCCATCGAAACAAAAAGAAACATGACAGTTAATTTAAGCCTTACCTAAAACACGCAAACCTACTCGATAACGGTTCCAACCCTTTTCCCCTCGACAGCAGCAGACACATTCTCCGCGTCATACCCATTCACCACCACCGTCTTCAACCTGCTTCTCCGGAGAATCTTAACGGCTTCAGGGTCCAATATCTGGTTGATCCCCGCCCTGTGACTGTCCGCCTCAAGAAGCCTATCCAAATCTTCAAACTTCAGCTTGTCCAGTTTTTCTGCGTCAGAAAATTTCTTCGGGTCCTTGGTGAATATGCCGTCCACGTTCGAGCCCTTCACCAACAAATCAGCCTGCACCCGTTCGCCAATCAATGCAGCCACCGAGTCAGTTGTCATGCCCGGACGTAAACCGCCAACAACAACAATTTTGCCGCGTTTCAGGCAAGCCTCAGCCTCATCCACAGAAACGGGCACACCGCCACACCCCTCCTCGCCCAAACATAACACAAACAGCTGAGCCAGCAAACGGGAAACGTGAATCGCAGCCCAGTCCCTCCTCGCCTCCTCCAAACCAAGCTCGGCAGCCACCCTGATGAACTCTCTAGCCAAGGAACCCCCGCCGATAACGGCGACAACCTCATGTCCCTGCAGTTTCAAATCCTTCAGCAAATCAACATACTTGCCTATCAGGGGCGCGTTGAGGGGAGAAGCCACAACTGAACCGCCAACACGAACCACAACCCTCATCGTGTGAAACCTCTACCAGATAGTTCACGGCAACCGATAATATAACATTCGCTACCGCCTAAGCTTCAAATAACTTATAACGATTCGCCACTATAATGTAACAAACAAAAATTGTTCACCCTCATCCTCGGTGAAAAAAATGAACGAAGTTGAAGTGGTCTTTTTGGGGACAGGTGGCGGAAGGTTCACCACCATAACCCAAAAGAGAAGAACAGGAGGAATCCGTATCCTATCCAACCGCCTCAACCTTCACGTTGACCCCGGTCCAGGCGCCCTCATCTACTCACTGGAAGCGGGCTTGAATCCCCAGAAACTCAAGGCAGTGCTGGTTTCTCACAGGCACCCAGACCACTGCACCAACGCAGAGATTCTGGTTGAAGCCATGACCCGAGGCATGCTGAAAAAAAGGGGACTAGTAGCCGCGCCCTCCAACATCCTAATCGGAAACAAGGAAACTGGACCCGCAATATCCACGTACCATCAGCAGATGATACAGAGGGTGATAGTGGTGAAGCCCGGAGTCAACTTCATGATTGGCAAAACCAAAGTAGTTTCCACACAGGCTAGGCACACTGATCCCGAGGCTGTTGGTTTCAGATTCGAGATTCCGGAGGTCGGCGCCATAGGATACACAGCGGACACAGAATACTTCGAGGGCATTGAAGAAGAATACAGGGGAGTCAGAATCCTCATAGTCTCGGTGATGAGACCCCTGGGAAGCCCATGGACAGGACACATGACCCCAAAAGAGGCTGTCAAAATCGTTGACGCCGTGAAGCCTGAGATGGTTGTAGCCACCCACTTCGGAATGAAAATGCTCTTCAGCGGACCATCCTACGAGGTTAAACTGATCAAAGAAAAAACTGGAGTCCCCACAATAGCCGCCTTTGACGGAATGAAACTGCGAGTGGGCGAGCAAATTACTGTTGGAAAAACAAGCAGAAACCATCAGGTTTAGAGGAATTTCTGAAACGCAACTAAACAAAATTTATTTTCCGTCTTTGATGATTTACAAACGGTTGCTTTGAAATACAGTTTTTTCAGTCAATATCCACGGCTACGCTTCAGGTCTGTACTTGTGAATGACCGCTTTGAAGGATTCTGCAGCCTGCCTAGGGTCGCTGGCTTTGAGTACAGCAGATATTACGGCTATTCCATCCACTCCCGTTTGGAGAACCAAGTGTGCGTTACTTAATGTTATGCCGCCCGAAGCAAACACAGGCATATCAGTCACGGATTTGGCTGACCGCAAGGTTGTAAGGGAGATTATTTCGCACTGAATGGCGGAAGGGCTTGGAAACACTGAACAGAAAGACACGTAGTCTGCTCCCCCAGCTTCCGCCCATTCAATCCAACTCAGGTCATTGCCTACAGTGTAGCCTACTATGCTCTGCTCGTTGAGGAGTTTCCTTGCATCCGAAGGAGTGATGTCGTAGCCGTCAAAGTGAACCCCATCGGCTTCAACATCCTTCGCCAACTGCAAGTTATTGTTTATGATCAGAGGCGCACCATAATCTTTAGCCAGATTCAACAACTCTGTGGCAAGCTCCCTGATTTCCAAACTGTTCCCACTGGGCTTCCACAGCTGCAGCAAGTCAACTCCTCCCTTCAGGGACTTTTCTACAATGTCAACTAGTCTACGGTGAGGCACAGAGGGATCAACTACAAGACATAAACCTTGCAGGCGCGTCAACCCAGTTACTCCCACCCATCCCTGCGAGCCTTCCAGTAAGCCTTCCAATAGGGGTCAACAGACGGCTTCGCTAAAGGCTGAAGTTTTTCACCCACTTTCATCCACCTTCCATGCTGGCTATCCGTTACTTCTCCAATGACGCTTGCTCTGATTCCACCCGACTTTAAAGCCCCGATTACCGCTTGAGCCTTTTCCGGCTTCGCAGTGATTATCAGCGTCCCTTCACTTAATGTTCTGTAAGCATCCAAGCCGAAGAGGCTGCAAACCTGTTCTGCTTCCTCAGTAACTATAACCTCTGAAAGGTCAACTTCTACACCTGTTTCTGCGGCTTGCGTAAGCTCATAAATCGCCCCCAGCAGCCCGCCCTCAGTTACATCATGCATAGCCGTGACCCCCTCCTCCCTTAAGCCCACCGAAGCAGCCGTCAAGGCATCCTTAACCACGCTGAATTGCGAAAGATATGATTGGGCTCTCTTAAGAAAGGCTGACCCATACGCATCTTCGATTGTTTCAGGAAAGGTTCTTGCCAGTATCCCTGTAGAGGCGATGGCTACGCCCTTGGTCATAATCACTGAATCTCCGGGCTTAGCCATGCTGCTGGTTAAGTAACGGTTTTCCGGAGCCACGGTCATCATTACGCCTCCGCCGATAACGGTGTAGTCTGAGCCAACGTATCTGCCGGTGTGCCCTCCCAAAACTGCTATCCCCAGTTTGCTGCAAGCCACATGAAACGCATCCCAGTACTCTTCGAACTGTTCATCCTTCATGTGGGGAGGAAGACTGAAGTTAACCATGATGAACTGCGGCGGAAACCCGCAGGTGCTCAGGTCTGAAGCCAACAGATGCACCGAAATCCACGCTGAATCTTCTAATCCAAGCTCAGGAATAACAGACAACGGGTCTGCCGTGACCACCAAAACTTGGCTTGAATTCAACCGAACCACAGCATTGTCAAGCCCATGGTTTGGACCCGCAAGAACCTCTTTTCTTGCCTTTCCTAACCGCTGATACACGATTTTCTCCATCAGCTCCTGATTGAACTTTCCAACTTTAGATAGGTTAATCAATTTTTCACCTCAATTTAACTGCTACTCCCAGGAAGGCGCCGAAGGGAAAAAGGGACGATTGCGTCTCCTCCAAGTTGTTGGGGAAAACTGTTGTGTCCCAGTAAGATATTGTGTATGCGCTGCCAAGAGCGTCATGTAGCATCTGTTTCATGTCCAGTATAGAGTAAAACTTGGCGTTTTTGTAGTAAGGGTTTTTTCCCGTCTTCACCTGAATCATTCTCCTCACAGTAGGCAGACTCCACCTGTTTATCAACCCGAAGATTATGCCTTTACGTGCTACTCTCGACGCTTCACGTATAACCTTGATTGGATCAGGCATGTAAACCAAGCAGGCTATGAAGGCTACGACATCAAAAGATTTGTTTTTGAAAGGCATAAACGAGGATTCGCCCTGCAGCAGAATTCCTTTAGTCCACAGTTTCTTTGCTTCCCTCAGCATCATATCGGATAAATCCAATCCAACGCACTCTAAACCCAAGGATTCAAACCATCTGGTAAAGTGGGATGTGCCGCAGCCCACCTCCAGCAGGCTTTCTGTTTCTCCTAGGTTGTCCAGAAGCCGCTTCAGCAGAGCCTTCTCTGATCTGTCAGCCCTTCTGTACTTTTGCTGATAGTATGATTCGTAATCTTTGACGGTGTCTTTTTGGAAGTACCAAGCATCCCGTTGCATAGTTGCTACTCCATCCGGCTAACGTCCCACATCCTCTTAACCACCCTAAGCACGATGTAGCCGATGGGAACAAAAACCAAATCAACCAATGTCCCCAAGGTTAGCAGAGCCATCCCCAGACCGAAAAGACCCCAATCCAGAAAGAAGAAGATTGCAGTCTCCACCAGCACAGCTATCACCATAGCAGCTACCTCGTTTACTTTCCTCAGCAGACCCACAGTGGCGCCCATTGGTCCCCTGCTGACAACAATCCCTAGAAGAAATACGCCCATAAACCCTGGAGGCACCATAATAGACCCGATGCTTGCCCCTGCCAAGAAGCCGAGTGCAGACCCGATAGAGGCTGAAACTAGGGCGGGAACCGGACCCATCAGTACCCCAACCACAAATATGATTATGGGAGCAAAGGTTAGAGTGGAAAGTGGAGGCGGCATAGGTATAGCCGTCATCGTGGTTACTGCAATCAAAGCGGACATAACTGCCGTCATCGCCAACTTTACGGTGGCGTTAGATTGACCGTTTACAGGTTGAAAACTATTTTTGTTCACTTCTTCTTTTCCCTCCGCCAGCATTACCTGGATCAGGTTCCTAGGGTCGACAACAAGCAGTTGTCCTCTCAGCCGGGTTAACCCAGCTCCCCATGCACCCACCAAAAAGGAGGATATTCTTCATATTTAAGCCTGACTACCAAGTATCCGCCTAGAATTAGGTGCCATAATACGCGCGCTCGCAACTGTTATAAACCATTTTCTGTTATGGTTCTGTATGTCAAACAAAATTCATTGTGCCCACATACTCGTCAAAACAGAAAAAGAAGCCAACACGGTTTTAGAACGGTTAAAGAAGGGAGAAAATTTTTCAGCCATAGCCAAAGACGTTTCACTTTGCCCCTCCAAAAAGCGCGGCGGAGACCTCGGAACGTTTGGTCGGGGACAGATGGTGAAGGAATTCGAAAAAGCCGCCTTCGACCTCCAGAAAGGACAGATTTCGCCAATCGTAAAAACCAAGTTCGGATACCACATAATCCGAAGGCTGGAGTAGCGCCACGTTTCAACGCTTATAAATTCTGGTTGCCTGATTTTTCAGTCGATTATGTCGCTCCAAAAATAGAGGTTCGAATATTTTTCTTCGTAACCGAAACTGGGGTCATCGTAGATTATGTCTAATGTTAGTCCGTGTCTTTCGATGAGCTTGTTCATGTTTTCCCAAATCAAAGTAGACCGGTTGTCCGAGCCCCATTCCGGGAACCATATGTTGTCGTCTACCCGTCGCATGCCCCATCCGTAATCCTTGGGGAGAACAAAGGCTGCTTCCGCCTCCACTTTTTCAAGGGAACTTTGCTGTGGCGAGTGAATCGTTTCCCAGAAGGATTCCATGGCGTCGAACTGTTCGTCATCCAGTATTCCGTAGAGGTTGTCTGGGGGGTATGTGGGGTAATTGAATACAATCAGGTATTTGGCTCCTGCCCGGTAGGCTGTTTTCATGTCCTCCAGAATCTCTGTTCCATTCCCCAAGTAGGGCGGATTTTGGTACGTCCAAGTGATTATGGCTCCCCACTCTTTTTGCTGCACGTTTGCGGCTCCCCTGCCGAGCGCTATCTGCTGTGTTCTGCTGTGGTTCCATCCTAACTCAACAAAGACGGCGTCGTACCCTGCCAGATAGTCGAACCAGTATAACGCGTAATCGGAGGTAAACGCGGTGACGTTTCTGTTCTTAAGGTCTTGCAGGCTCCAGGTGGAAGAGATGCTGGTGACAAAAAGTTCGGCTGCTTCGCTGTAGTCTGACGCCTTTTCAATGTACTCGTTACCTACTCCTTCCCAATCTCCTGAGTCAATCTGCCTTCCACCAGGCTCATCGTACAGGTAAACACCCAAAAACTCTTCGTCCCACCTCTCCTTTGCAGTGTCCAGCCATGTGAGATGCCAGGGATAGCCAATGTGTGAGAGGTAATCAAAGAAAACCATAAACTTCAGTTCGGCGTCCACAGCATATTCGCAGATTTCGTTGAGGGCAGTTTCGTTGATGCTGGCTTCCCAAGAATTTATGAGGAAGAGGTTTGTGTACCCCTTCACTTTGTCGATAAGCAGTTTTGCTTGGCTGGTTTTGTTTCCGCCAAAGGAAACCCCGAAAAGGAACTCTTCCTCGGAAACTTCGTTTTTGGAACTGTAGTGAACATAGATTATAACGGAGCAGAAAAGGGAGGTCAACAAAATGACGGATAGAATCAGCCATGTTAGTTTCATCGGGTCTCCATTTAGGGTACACAGATGAGAAATAAAGATTTTTGTGAGGCAAAAACATTTGTTGGCATGCAACATAATTAACTTTGGAGAGTTGAGGAATTCCAAAATGGATACGTTACCATTCCGGCGCGTTTTGCTGCTGACTCTATGTGTGCTGTTGGCGGCTGCTCCAATCGTATGGTCAGCGGAAGCAAACGAAGCCATCTACATCCGGGCTGATGGAACCGTAGAGGGAACGGATAAGATTCAGCGAGACGGAAACGTCTACACCTTCACAGGCAACATTTCTGGTCCTGTTGTTGTGGAAAAAGACGATGTTGTAGTTGATGGGGCAGGCTGCGGTCTTCAAGGAACCGGGATTGGAGCAGGAATAAATCTGACGGGGAGAATCAACGTAACGGTCAAGAACATAGAAATCAGCAATTTCTTTTACGGCATCTACCTAGATTCTTCCCTAAACAACAGCCTATCAAACAACAATGTGCGAGAAAACTTGTATGGCATCTTCCTATCCGAATCTTCCAGCAACACCATCCTTGGCTGCAACATCACCGAAAACGGCTCTTCAGGTGTCTGGTTTCGCTGTTCTTCAAACAACGACATAAACGAGAATAGAATAACCGAGAACGGGCAGGATGGCGTCTGGCTCTCCTGCTCTTCAGACAACAACAGAGTTTCAGGAAACACGGTTGGAGCAAATGCGTACGGCATCCGAATTGACGACTACTCCAACAACATGCTAAGAAACAACGAGTTGACAGACAACGTATGCAACTTTGGCGTATTCGGCTCGTTGCTTCCCGAATTCATCCAAGACATAGACGAGTCAAACACTGTTGATGGAAAACCAGTCTACTATTGGGTTAACAGACAGGATGCGGCTGTTCCGCTTGACGCAGGCTACGTGGCTCTTGTAAACTGCTCAGGTATAACCGTCCAAAACCTTGACCTCAGCAACAACGGGCAGGGCTTACTGCTAGCCTCCACAGCAGAATCTTCGATAACCCAAAACAGCATAACCGGCAACATC
>CAYVVO010000039.1:0-2930 GCA_964455275.1 uncultured Candidatus Bathyarchaeia archaeon
GATGTTAAGGCGGCGGTGGAGGACTGTGACGTGGTGTACACGGATACGTGGGTGGACATGGAGTTTTTCTTGGATCCCCAGTTCAGGAAGGAGAAGGAGAAGCGAGTCAAAACTATGCTTCCGTATCAGGTTAACAGGAAGCTTCTGGGTGACAGCGACGCGTTGATTATGCATGACATGCCAATCCACAGGGGCTACGAAATAGCCGAAGACATAATAGAAGACCCCAACTCAGTAATCTACACCCAAAGCGAAAACAGACTACACTCAGCAAAAGCAACACTCACAAAACTACTAGGATGACCTGAGAAACACAAAGCATAACTCAAACCATAAAACACAACAAACAACACTAAAAGGCGAAATCATTCAAGAATATACTTGCTATGTGCTTGCTTTTGTTCCTGCAAATATTGTTCGCTTAAAGAATCAGGATTGGTTCACTAAATTAAATAATGAACAGATAACATCGATAAAACATTTCCTTACAATAAATAAACCTACTTGGAATTAAAAATCGACTAACTATCAAATAATTCTTATTAAAAAATTGCAGCATATATGAATTAGCGAGTAACATATTTTATATTCTCTAAATCACCAAACAAAGGGTATGGGTTACTACTGTAATAAGTGCAAGAAGACAATTAGCAAAGGTGTCTTTAATTATTCTATGAAAAATTATGGCAAAGCCCTTTGTATGGATTGCCAAAAGACAGACGATTCTAACAAAGGAAAAAAGAGTGAAACTGGACAGAAAATTGACGTAGTGTCAAGCGTTAACAAAATCATGCGGGGCGTTTCACAAGTAATCAAAGAGAGACCTATCAAAAAAGAGACAGATTTTAACAAATGGACTGCCGAATGGAGGAAAGTAAACCAACTGGATTTTTCCATAGAAAATAAACACTTTTTCTTAATCGGAATGGACCTTGATGACTTTACAAAGAAACTAATTCGGATGGCAAAAAAAACTATTCTAATAGCTAACCCATTTATCGAAAGCTGCTATTTGACAGAGGCACTCATAGACAGCGCTCAGTCGTCAACAAAAATCCAAATTGTTACACGTTGTCCGAAACCCAAGAAAACAAAAAAATTAGAATGCCACTCAAAACTAAAACAAATGAATATACTGTTACGGTACGACAATCAAATTCATTCAAAAATTATGGTAGTTGATAATAGTATAGCCGTTGTATCCTCAATGAACTTTTACAGTGGTTCTTCTGGAGGCGCTTCAAAGGAGGCTGGAATTGTTTCTATAGATAAACAAGTTGTTAATTCAGCAGCCAATTACATAAGACGACTTATTGAAGCACTGTAGATTGTGAAATTACCTGTAGGCGCGCGCCGCTCATTTTTTAGCCTTTGTATTTGTTGGTTATGGGCATTTTCCATCCTATGCCGAAGGCTTTGGGGGTGATTTTGATGCTTGGTGTTGCCTGTCGCCGCTTGTATTCTGAGTTTCTCACTCGCCTGTACGTGTCTTCAACAGCCTCTCTTGGATAACCCATTTTGATGAGGTCTTGTTTGCTTCGTCTGTTTTCTATGATTTCGTCCACAAGCGGGCTGACAACATCAAAGTCGAAGGGGTCAAACTGGCACTCCTTCAGTTCCGGCGACGGCTGTTTCTCAAGCACACTCTCCGGTATCACCTGTTTGCCTGCCTTCTTGTTTATGTATTCTGCCAGCTTATACACCTCTAATTTGCTTACGTCGCCGAGCGCCCCGATTCCGCCAGCCATATCCCCATACAATGTGCAGTAACCAAGCGCAATCTCAGTCTTGTTTCCGGTGTTCAGCACAAGGATTTTCAGGTCCTTCAGCCTGTTGGAGATGTCCATCAGAAGGTTTCCTCTGGCTCTGGGCTGAATATTCTCGTCGGCAACAGGGTCATCATCCTCCTTTTTTGTGCCGAAACAGTTTCTCAGCTGCTCCAACGGTTCTTCTAGGCTTCTGCGGTAGCTGTCAACAACCTCCTGTATCCCAACCCTGACAAAGCATATTCCAAGATTCTCTGCAAGCTGCTCAGCATCCGTTCTGCTATGAGCACTAGAAAACTTAGATGGCATGGAAACCCCGATGACATTCTCTTTGCCTAGGGCTTCAACTGCTATGCACGCGGTCACTGAAGAGTCGATTCCGCCGCTCATCCCAACCACAGCCCTCTCGAAACCAGACTTCATGAAATAATCCCGTATCCCCAGCACTATGGCGCCGAACATCTCCCGCGTCCTATCATGCACCGGAGCCTCAACCTTCTGTGCTGTGCCCTTCTCCAAGTCAAGGTCCGTGACCACCAAATCCTCCCCAAACTGCCTACCCAAAGCTACCAAATTACCCCTCTTGTCCACTGCCATGCTTTGACCGTCAAAAACAAGCTCATCCTGCCCCCCAACAAGATTCACATAAAAGATGGGCACCCCATTCTTTGCAGACTTCTCCCTCAGCAGCCTGCTCCGCTCCAAGGTTTTTCCGACAAGAAACGGCGAAGCAGAAATGTTGACAATCAACTCCGCCCCCCGCTTAGCCAGCAAGTCAGTGACTTTCACCTCATAGTTTTGGTCCCAGAGGTCCTCGCAAATCTCCACGCCCAACCTGACAGTTTCTCCGTCTACGTCTATCGGCACCGGCGCGATTTCCTCCTCTCGTGAGGGCTTGAAGTACCTGTCCTCATCAAAAACGTCATACGTGGGCAAAAGCGTCTTGTAGACTACACCAACTATTTTGTTCCGGTTGAAGACGGCTGCGGCATTAAACAAATCCTTCCCCTTATAGTCAACAAAACCAACCACCCCAGCAACATCAACAGTGTTGCCCCTGACCATTTCTTCGAGTGCCCTCTTGTTCTTTTCAACAAACCCGTTCTCAAGCAGCAAATCCTGAGGCGGATAACCCGTAACAGCCAACTCGGGAAACACAACCAA
>CAYVVO010000040.1:0-3430 GCA_964455275.1 uncultured Candidatus Bathyarchaeia archaeon
AAAAGAAAATGAAAATATCAAAAAATGAATCTAAACTATCAACTATTGCTTTAATTCTACTATTAACCATATCCGTTATACTCGTTGCTTTACCAAGTGCTAACGCGCAGGAAAGTGTGTATCCCTATCCCTACATCAATGCTGTACCTAACCCAGTACAAGTTAACACGCCAACGCTGTTCCACGTGGGCAGTATGTACCCGACACCCATGGCAATGCTGGGATGGGAAGATCTGACAGTTGAGATCACGAAGCCCAACGGAGACACACAAATTTTGGGTCCGGTTGACACAGACAAAACCGGCGGAACAGGCGTTCCATATACGCCTGACCAAGTGGGCAAATATACTGTGAGGACACACTTCCCTGAACAGGTTAAAACGGCAGCTGACAGCTACACTGGACCGGCAGGCACAGTTATTGAAGACTCTTACAGCGAAACGCTCGAGCTTAATGTCCAAGAGGAGCCGATACAATATTACCCAGGACATTCACTTCCAAACGAATACTGGACTCGCCCCATAGATGGGCAGATTCGGGAATGGTACACGATTGCAGCAAACTGGCTAGAATGCTCTCCCCCAACCGCTACTGGTCCCACCTCAATGAATGCTCCTTACAATGACTACGCACCAGAAAGCGCACACATACTGTTTAGAGAACCAATGACGATGGGAGGCCTCGCTGGAGGAACGATGGGTGAACAAGGCTTTGAACAGGGAGATGCATACGTAGGCAAATTCGGCGGTCAGGGAATGTACGGATCACAAGGGCCAGTAATCATCGGCGGAATACTCTTCAACAACCAATTCGAATCAAACGGAGGCAGCGCTGTCGAGCAGTGGGTTAATGCTATAGATCTACATACTGGAGAAACGCTGTGGAGCAGACCCCTCACAACCCCAGATGGAGCTGTCCATAGGCTATCATTTGGTCAGGTATTCTATTGGGACTCGTATAACTATCATGGTGTCTTCGATTTCCTATGGGTAACTGAAGGCGGCGGATGGGGAGGAGGAGCCACAAACTGGCACGCCTTTGACCCATTCACTGGACGATGGGTCTGCACCTATGAAGGCATTCCTAGCGGCACCCGCTTATGGGGGCCAAAAGGTGAAATCTTCATCTACAGTGTAGATCAAAATGCAGGTACAGTAAGTCTGTGGAACTCAAGCAGAGTAATCTCTGACGAGGGAAGTTTCAATCCGCAAGGTGTGGTACGTGACGCCTCAAGAGGAATTGAATGGACTGTGACCGTGCCTGAATTACCCGACTTGCCTGGAAGTGTCTACAAAGTTCGTGACGGAGTAATACTTGGATCAGACTTTGCTCGCGGCCGTGTCGCACCCAACCCAGCCAATATGTGGGTTATATCTGTTGACAACCTAGGAGGATCCGCAGAACTAGCGTGGCATATTACTTGGTCACCGCCATGTCCACAAATTACTGTCGAAGATGTGAGTGTAGAGGAAGATCTCTTCATCGTGTCTACAAAAGAGGCTAGGACAACTTATGGCTTCCGCCTCAGCACAGGAAAAGAACTGTGGGGTCCAACTCCACAGAGACACTATACAGATGGCTGGGGCCACTCATCAGGTAACAGTTGGGACATCATCGCCAGCGGCTACGGCAAAGTAATCGCAGGAAACTATGGTGGGACAGTATGGTGCTACGATGCACAGAACGGCTCAGTACTGTGGGCACTTGATTTACCGGATCCCTACACTGAGATTCTACACAACAACAGGTGGCGCTTCAGGCCCTCATTCGTTGCCGATGGAAAACTCTACATTGAGAACACTGAACACAACCCCCGAGATCCTCAACCACGTGGTGCACCAATCATCTGCATTAATTTAACTGACGGAGAAGAAATTTGGAGACTGCCCTATCGTCAAGGCGAATGGAGCTCTACTATGATGATCGGAGACAGCATAATAGTGGCACAAGACACATACGACCAGCAATTCTATGTTATAGGCAGGGGAGCAAGCAAAACCACTGTTGAAGCACCGTTGACGGCTATAACGCGGGGAACAAGCGTCATGATTCGAGGCACGGTGATGGATGTTTCTCCGGGCACAACAGACCAGAAAATAGCGCTTAGATTCCCGAATGGCGTTGCCGCCATATCTGAAGACGACATGGAGGATTGGATGCTGTACGTGTATAACCAGTTTGAGCGTCCAACCGATGCTGAAGGTGTTGAAGTATTCTTGAAGATCCTCGATCCTAACGGCGACTGGTACTCCGCCACGGTTACAACCGATAGCAATGGTGTGTTTAGCCACATGTGGGCTCCCGAAATTGCCGGCGAATACCATGTCACTGTGATGTTCGAAGGCTCCACATCTTACTACGCCTCACAGGCAACAACCACATTTGGTGTAGACCAAGCGCCAGCAGAGGCTCCCAGCGCAGCAGAGATTGCTCAGACAACCGTAAACCAGATGCCAGCATACCCATCAATTCCAGAAATACCAGCATACCTGACAATAGACTTGGTCATACTGATAGTCGCAGCCGTCGGCTTGGTCATAGGCTTAATAGCCTACATGGCACTCAAAAAACAGAAATAAACCAAAAATTTTCCCTTCCCCCTTTTTTATGGGGAAGTAAAACATCAAAAGATTAGATAGAGCTGAGAAGGTTCCAGCACAGAAAAAATGAAGCCTACCAAAGCAATAGTAAAACCTTGTTCCAGTGTCTTTCATTCCCATATTTGAACGTGTAGGAACCTCAGCAAACCCTAATATTCTTTCATTTTCCGTTTAGGCACGTCTTCATTCCAAAGCGCAAAGTTTTCCAGATTCTTTCCTGCATTATGCTTCGAATGCCTATACCCACTTTCAATCACACATTCTTCAGTGTATACTTGACAGCACACGCACATAGTTAGCGCCTAAACAAACTATACAGGTAACCGTCAGTTATTGTTCCGGTTCAGGTCTTCCCTCCCGTTTAGAAGTTAGCTGTTTCGTCTGTTCCATCCCGCCGTCCCGTTGGTTTAGTTAAACTTTAACTCCTAACCCAACTGGCTAAAAGGTTGACATGTTACCTCCGGGAACGGGCAGTGGATAAGCTATTTTTTGAACTACTGTGTTTATTTTTCTGATGCCTGATATAGCGGCGATTTCATCTTGAAGAGCGATAAACTGTTCAATATTTCTTATCAGAGCAAATAAGCACACATCAAAAGAACCACTTGTTTTAATAATTTTTTCAAGGTCTGGAAGTTTGGCGAGAGTTTCTACTATGTCAGATATGCTTTGTTGAGAGACAAATTCTAACCTGAAATAAGCCAGAGCGTAGTACCCTAATTTTACTGGATTAATTTGAATCGTCGCTTTAATTGTGCCATTTTGTTTAAGGTTTCTGAATCTTCTGGACACAGTGTCGGTTGAAATTTTTAATTCCTTGGCGATTTTTC
>CAYVVO010000041.1:0-3948 GCA_964455275.1 uncultured Candidatus Bathyarchaeia archaeon
CTGTCTGGCATAAAACTATGATGAAGTCTGCTATGGGCGCGTTTGTTATGAGTGTTTTTGTTCCGTTTATCCTCCATTCATCTCCATGCTTAGTTGCCTTGGTGTCCACCGTTGTTATGTCTGTTCCACGTTTTGGTTCGGTAAAGGCGGCGGCGGATATCCAGTCTCCACGGCATAGTGGCTGCAGGTAACGCTTTTTCTGTTCTTCTGTTCCGTTATGGAGAATCAGGTCGCTTCCGAAGGTTCCAATCATGCACGCCAACCCCAGAGACGAGTCTGCCCGGCACATTTCCTCCATGGCTAAGCAAGCCGCCAAGTAGCCCTGCCCCCCACCTCCATACTTTTCTGGGATGAATAGGCTTGGGAATCCTTGCTTTGCAGCCTTCCTGTAGAGTTCCATGGGAAACTGTTCTTTCCTGTCCAGCTCCAACGCAATGTCTGGGTTGAATTCTTTTTCGCAGAAACTTGTTACAGAATTTTTTAGGTTCTGCTGCTTCTCGGTTAGCCCGAAATCCATCAGGAATTCACCAACATGTAACTTGAAGGGATTCAGAGGATAAAACTGTTCTCGAATTTTAGAAATGCGGTTTCTGAACTGGTTGCTTATAGTTAGTTTATCGGTCTTGGTACATCTTGTCCAAGGTTATTCTTAGTTGCCGTATTTCCTTTTCTAGGTCATTTACTTTGGCTAGGAGGTTGTTGAATGCTTCGTTGAATCTTACTTGGTTTTCGAATGCTGTGATGATGTCGTTTCCGTGGTTTTTGAAGCCTTTAATCACAAACTCCATGAGGAACAGGAATTCAGAGTCCTTTTGGCTCAGTTGCCCTCTTGCCCGAAAACCATCCATGAAAGCTTTAGCCTTCACATACGCCTCCTCATTCTCTTTTCTGGTCTTCTTTAACTTCTGGAGCGCCTCCTCCTGATCCATCAGAAACCCTCTCTAACCCATTCTATCTGTTCTAAGCATTTAATATTTAAGCTAAACTTTAAGAAAAATCCTACAGCAAAGAATGGGGACTGGAAGAAACTGATTTGTGTTGTTGCTTGGTTTTTCAGAAAAAAGCTAGATTTCAACAATCTTCTGTTATTAGTCTCCTAATATGAACGGCTAGACTGACAGTTTTTTGGTTTAATTTTGGTTGCATGCAGAGCATGAAGTTTCAAACTATGTTTCTTTTTTGGTTCTTTCCATCTGTCTAACTCTCAATAATTCGGAAGCATATATCATAATGAAGAGAAGTCCCCCGATGCCCAGAAAGAAAAAGTCTTTCAGGATAAGACCTTCAGTGTATAAAGAGATGCAAATCGGAGCAAAATGTCCTAAACCAAAGATAATAACTTCCAAACGTGTCTCATGCTTGCCTCCAAATACTCCTATCGCGATAAGGGAAATCAAACACACCATAGACAAAATAATTAAAAACGGTTGAAACCAGGTCCATGAATAATCTCCAATTATTAGAGGTGATGTAAACGATATTTTTTCAATGAGTGAAATCAACCAATTACCATAAATTCCGATCATGATACCTTCAAAAAGAATCGCTTGACCATCATTATTTCCCATCGTTGCCACTCCACACACAATCATCTACACAATTATTTTTAAAATTTTATATTATAAAAGTGCACAGATAATAAAACAAGACAACATGATTCGATTTGCCATATGACAAAAAAGGACGACCTGCACGCACTTTCTTATCCTGCAGACCTAGAACAATTTGACATAACCAGTGATGAGCTTTTGATCTATTGTTAAGTTTTTTCTTTTGTTTGATTCTGCGGTTTTTTTGTTTGGGTTATTTTTGCTATGGCTACTGTACCTGATAAGATACTGTTGTTGAGGAACCTTAGTTCTTTTTCAGAGTCCAGCAGAATAGTAGTGTAAAGCGGAGTCAACTCCTTAACTATTCCTTCTTCGTTCTTGTATGAGGTTACAACTCTGTCTCCAATAGAGTATGGGAGTCGGCTCTGAAATGTTGCCTCATATTTTTGGATAGCTGTTATAATTACTGTTCCTGATGCTATTGCACTGTTTGGAATGTCCATTTGGCCTACATCAGTTCTTATTCTTGTGACCAGCGCAGTTATGTCTGTGACTTTTCCAGGGATGTTGTTTACTATAATGCTGTCGCCTACTTTGAAGCGGTGTGTTGTGAATACAAGTGCCCCCGCCAAGATGTCCCCAACAAAAGTAGATATAATTAAGCCGATTGTAATTGAGATGATGCCCGCGCCCGTTAGCAACGTTGCTGGAGAAACCCCAATCGTGTGTAGCACTCCAAAACTCATTACAAGGACTGCTATTGCATCCAGTGAAAACTGTAGGACTGTAGCAACTTGATTTCCTATTCGCGTGGTCATGAATGGTTTTGCTTGACGTAAAAACAGTATTATTGTTAGCCAAAACCCTAGAATAAGGCTAATTCTGAATGTTTGTATCATAAAGATGGGCAGGTTAATGGGGGCAGCTACGAACAGATCAAAAATGTAGATTGTGCTTATGCCCAAGATTATAAGAAATATTAGTAATATAGCGAATCTTTTGAAGGAATTTACTAAACCATCCATAGACCATGCCTGATGCAGTAATTGACAGGCGCGCTTCTATAGTTTTCTCAAACTATCATCTTCAACCTAGCCTACAAACCGCTCTATTGGAATGTTCACAGAGCATTAATCAAAGCCAAACTAGAACCATGCCTCGGCTTTCTCCACTCAGTGCACTATTGAAAACCCAATAGTTTCATACAAAAAGTGAAAAGTCCACTAATTGTCCCTTATTAACATAGTTTATTGTTGAAATCAATTTTGCGCACATCACACATCGAATGCCAGACTAGTATTCGGTTAGGGCTCGCTGCTGATCGGTTTGTTTCTTCTTTTTTAGGTTCTGCCACTCATCCGCTTTTACGTAGCCGCCCACCTGCTCCTTAATCTTCTGGGCTATCCTAGGTCCAATCAGGGGCAGTCCAGTTAACTTCCGTAGTGGCGCCCTCTTCACGTCATCCACGCTTCTGAGACCAGAATTGTAGAGCACACGGGCTCGGGCTCTTCCGACTCCCTCCAGCTTAACCAGCGGAAGCAGCTCAGGCTTCACTCCCTTCTCGATTCTCACCGTCAGCTTCGCCAGATGAGACAGGAGGTCCTTGTGCTTGAACAGAGAAGCCAACTCATTGGAGGCGTGAAGAAGCCACTTGGAGGTTGAGATTAGACGGTAAAGGTCTCCGGGCTGAACACTGAACCGCTCGATCATCTCATCCTCGCTTGTTTCATCCATCCAAGCCTTCAGCACCCAAGCCATTTTGGCTTCCCCCAGAAACTCCTCGAAAGCTATCCTGTCTTGGTACATGGCTGGAAGGTCAAACATAAACTCGTCCTGATGATCCTCCACGAAGAATTGTAGGGCATCCATTTCTTTGGAGTATGGTCGAAGCTTAGGGAACATGTCCGGCGTGCGGGCGATCATATGAAGGAAACTGGTGTCGGTTAGCCTCTGCGCGCGGCTCGTAAGCGCGTCCCGGATGACTACCCCGGTTAGGGGGTCAATGTATAGCTCGGAGACTCTTCGCCCAAACTTGGTGGCGTATATTTTGTCGTCGCCCACCTCAACCATCTTCTCGGTGAAAAGAAAACCCAGACTCTTCGCTATGACCCCCCTTATTGCCCGTGGGTCATACTGGTAGGCGTAGAAGGTTCTGCCGAAGAAGTCGTAGATTCCCTGTTCTGTGTGAGCAAAGTCCGACGCGATTGTAGCCAAAACGTGAGACCTGAGAATCCGTTCCACCGCCAGCTTGGACCAAATTCTCTCTGTGTCGGCGAGAATGTAGCTTTCCATGAGGTAGTCGCGTTCGTCCTCGGTTTTGGCTATCAGGATGGAGTCTCCAACCTTGTCGTAGCGGGGTCTTCCGGCTCTTCCAGCCATCTGCTTGTACTCCAGAACC
>CAYVVO010000042.1:0-4455 GCA_964455275.1 uncultured Candidatus Bathyarchaeia archaeon
ATGCTGAATCAGGTCAGCCTTGTGCCCAGACAGGAGGAGATAGATGCTCTGGGCTCCGGAATCGCAAGACCCGACTGGGAGAAACGGTTCGAGTTGGTCTACCAATCTGCACTAAATCAGCCTGTGGTAGCTGCTATTGGCGTTACGCCTGTGATTACTTCTTTTGCCAGATACGTTAAGCGGAAACATGGAAAACACCCTAAAGAGCTGTGGAATTTTAAGGTGCTCGTCTGCACCAGCGTGAGAAAGATTCAGTTCAAGTATGGTACTGTTCTCAGAAAATTTTTCGGTGAGGTTCCGATAGTTGAGATGTACAGCGCCACTGAGGGGGCGTTTGCGCAGCAGCTTGATGACTTGCCTTACGTTTCTCCGAATTATGACACTTACTACTTTGAGGTGGAGACGGGCAAAGGCGCCAAGATGCTTCATGAACTAGAGCGCGGCGAGTGGGGGAGGCTCATAATCTCGTCTTGCCTGTTTCCCCGCTATGATATCGGAGACATGATCGAGGCTATGGGAAAAAAATATTTCCGCATCTTCGGAAGAGCCAAACCCCTAACAATACTTGAGCATAGGCTATACAGGCTGTTTTTCGGCGGGTTTCTTTAAATCTAAACCCAGAATTTTCGGATAATAACCGTGCAGAGATTAGGTAAAAATCAGCAGAAAACCTTTTTTATTAATCCAATGTATAGTAGTTAATACAGGGGAATATTTTGAACGCAAAATATCAAGTATACAAAGACACCGCAGGCAAATTTAGATTCAGACTTCGCGCTGCAAACAACAAAATTGTAGCTGTTAGTGAAGCGTACGAGAGAAAGGCAGGGTGCATGAACGGAGTAAAATCTGTACAAAAGAATTGTGACGCCAAAATAGAAGACAAGACAATTGGAGCAGAAAAGCTGTCACATCCAAAATACGTGGTTTTCACGGATGCAGCTTCAAAGTTCAGATTCAATTTGAGTGCTCCTAACGGAGAGATAATTGCAGCCAGTGAAGCGTATGAAAGCAAACAGGGATGCATGAATGGAATCGAGGCAGTGCAAAAAAGTTGCGACGCGGAGATAGAAGACTTAACTGTGGATCAGGTTATGGAGGAAGTGACTGAAGCCCCGATGCAACCAGCGGCTGGTGCAGTGGATACTACTCTTAAGATGTCTTGTCCTCCCACTAGCGTAGATTTGAATTCGATAGTAACTTTCGAAGGAAACTTGATGACCCGCGACACCGGTAAAGGGGTAGGAGACGCAAAAATCGACATTTACGAGAGGGACAGGTCTTTCATGGGTAACGATGTGCTTGTCTCTGGGATGACAAACAAAGATGGAGATTTCAGTATAGACTGGAAAGCGAAACAGCAGGACTGGTGGGATGACTCCGTAGAGGTTTTCGCCCAATTCGAAGGAGACAAAAAATATAACCCATCACAAACCGACACTTACAGAATCAGAGTTCTCTTCTACCTAAGAAAGAAACCTTAACAGGCGACAATTCCAGCTATCCGGCATCACCCCCATCTTCCTCCTTTTTTCTTCAAGTCCTATAGCTGAAAAAAGCTGTTTTTCAACAATAAGCTGTTATTAGGCTCCTAATATGAAAAGACTGAAGAAAGTAGGGCTTATTCCTCAATCACTTCTTTTGTCTCGTAGATAGAAGCCATAACAAACTGCCAATGACCGTAATGATAATGCTTGATTGGAAAAAGTCTAACGTCCAGGAGCCTTCAGACACTACATACGTTGTTTCTCCGTTTCTAGCCTCATAATACTCGTACGTTGGACGATAAGCAAGAGGCAAATATTCCACTCCAATAAGCGCTGTGTCTTCGTGCGTACGACGGCTATATTCTCGCGTATACAAATCAGAATAAGCAAGAAAACCGCCGAAAGTCAGTATCAAAACGTTTACGGCAACAAACAAAACAACAAAGTTACGCTTCATTCCATCTCCCTCTCAGCTACCACGTTGTCCATCATAAAATTTTAGGCAATCACCGTTTAATGTCACATAACTAATATCAATGCACTTCTTTAACCATTCCCGCTTTTATTTCTATTCAGCTAAAAAAAGATGTAATTTGGTCAAGGTTTCTTGACTAAGAAACGCAAACTTTGGTCAATTTTTCTTGACAAAAACTCTTTTCTGGTCTATTATTGACCGTATTAGTGGTGTCCATGACAGGGGATAAAAGGGCAACTATACTGCTACTGGTTCTTTGTTCTTTAGTAGTCCATTTTCCAAATATTGGGACCGTACTAGCCGGTGAGCCTTGGATTCCTCCGGACCTTCCACCAGACTTCCAACCAGGACCAGACAATTGGGTTGAGGTGACCAGATTCAATAATGCGTCGGTTCCTTCCACTTGGTGGGGTGATCCCTCAGGAAACACAGATTACTTTAATTGTGATTATATTGAATGGCGAATTCGATGGGAATACATCCCACATCCTGCGGTACCTCAATATGCGACACTTTACGTCGAAGTCTATGAGAAGAAGGAAGATGTGATTTGGAGAGGTGAACTAATTCAGGAGGGAAAAAGTGTGTCTATTGATGTATTCAGTGAGTATGGTATGTCTGAAACAAGCGGTGTCTCTTACATTCATAATCAAACAGGTCGTTTCTACATGTTCATCAGCGGTTCCAACATAGAAGACTTCACGGTAATAGTTGAACAAGACACAGATTCTATCCCAGAGTTTCCCTCATGGACACCCCTACTCATTATGTCAGTTGCTGTTGTAGTTGTAGCTGTGATTTACAGACGAAAATTGTCCAAAGCTAATAAGAGGGGAGGCAATCATTGAAAAAAGCTGCATTTTTTATGGTTCTATTGCTTTTGGTTTTCTCTGTTCTGATTACATTTTCACAAATTGCTTCAGTGAAGGCAGAGGGCACAATCTACATCAGAGCAGACGGAACATTAGATGGAACCGACAAAATTCTGCGAGATGGAAACGTTTACACCTTTACCGAGGACGTTTTTGGGTCTATTGTCGTGGAAAAAGATGATGTTGTGATTGATGGAGCAGGTTACAGGCTTCAAGGAGATGGAAACGAAAACGGAGTAACCCTCAGACATATTAACAATATAACTGTTAGGAATTTGAAAATATCCAATTTCAACATTGGGATTGTAGTTATGGGCTCAGATGACAATACAATTGTAGATAACATTGTAACGGAAAACTTTCGTGGTCTCGACTTAACCGCTTCAGAGAACAACACCCTTTCTGAAAATTATATAGCACACAACAAAGATGGCATCGCTCTTGAAAATGTGAATAACAGCATCGTTAAAAATACAATAACCAACAACACCAACATTGGAATCTTTCTTTATGGTGCTGGATACAACAATATTGTTGGAAATTATGTAGAGAATAGTGGAACCGGGATACAACTGGTAGAATCTTATAACAACACAATTTTCCAAAACAAAATAATTGAAAATGGAGAAGGAATTGGTTTTGGCAGTGGAGGTGGATACGGCACTGTATCTTATAATTTGATAGCAGACAACGGTTATGCTTTCACATTTTGGGCATCTTCACATAATACCATCTTCGGAAATAATCTAATCAACAACACTAACCAAGTGCATGCTTGGACTTCATCAAATAACTGGAATTATGATTCAATAGGCAATTATTGGAGCGACTACAATGGCACAGACAGTAACGGAGATGGAATAGGTGACACACCCTATATGATTAGCACTTCTCCTGAAGATTATGGAGATGCTGACAGCTACCCACTAATGGAACCAGTTGACGATACTTTGATTCCAGAGTTTCCTTCATGGATTATTTTACCATTGCTCCTGATAGCAACAGTAGTAGCCACAGTTTACAGAAACGCATTAAGACGAAAAACTTCTAGGTAATACTGTTTTTTCAGCAATGTTCGGTTATTAGTCTCCTAATATCCTGCTTTCTTCATTATTTTCTTCACGGAGTTGTAGGCGGGGGATGAGTCTGATAGGTCAAGTAGGGGTTTTCCTTGTAGGACGTAGTTTTCCACTTGTTTGTCGTTGCTGATTTTTCCCAAGTATTGCAGCTTTGTTCTTTTTTCCACTTCTTCTTCCCATTCGTCTGGAACCCTGTTGCCTCCGACCACGTAGAAGTTTTTGAAGTCTATTTTTACTTCCTTGGCTACTTTGTAGGCTCTTGCCACGTGATTGAAGGATTTCTGGGAGGGGTCAATAATGTCGAATATGTCGTCGACCTGAGAAGCTATTCGCCTGTTCAGGTGCTCCAGTCCACCCGGAGAATCGATGAGAACATAACTGTACGACTTGGTTAAACCCTCCAGAACCTTCTTCAACGCAGCGTCCGGAAGACAGTAACAGCCCTCTATGAATTTTGTTCCGATAGCCATCATGTCGAAGTAATCTCCTTCGTAGAGTCCCGCTTCCCAGATTTTGCTTTCAAGCCTCTGTGATGGGGGAAC
>CAYVVO010000043.1:0-5158 GCA_964455275.1 uncultured Candidatus Bathyarchaeia archaeon
ACCAGAATAGTTGATTGTTGGAAAGTTTGCGCGAAACGTGGACCCGTCTTTGATTTCGTTGGCGGAGTGGCTTTTTCCGTAGCCTGTTTTTGCGTAGCCTTCAAGCAGGCTCTTTAGAACTTTTTGCTGTGCCTCGGCGGGATTCTTTAAGGCTTCATGCCAAGGGTTAACGATGTGTTTCAGGATGTCTACGCCAATCATTGATGTCCCATCGACCCACAATGGATAACTGCGGTTCTGTTAATAGACCACTTGCACGGGTATTATGGTATTGGATTCTTTTTTCTAGCCATAACTGCGCCTATTGCTACTCCCAGTATCACAATTGCGCCAATTATGATTAAGAAGAATGGAAAGATGGAACGTACGTTAATGATGTCCGATACTGCAAGATAGAACATAAAGCCCACTAATATTAGGATGACCCCGCCGACTAATGGACCTAAAATGCTGTACTCTTTTTTCTCATACTTCTCTGGCTGCTCCCCTTTCTCCATCTTCTCCTCTTTTTCGTGTTTCTCTTGTTTTTCCTCTTTCTCTGCCTTTTCGCCTCTGTAATGTACAAACGGTCTAGGTTCGCCAGCCTTCAGAGAGGCGCCGCACCTGGGACAAAAAACATTTTCTTCCTTGACTTCTGAGCCACACTTATGACAATATGGCATAATCTTCACCTTTACAAGTCTAGCTCTTTACTATCTCAATGATGAGTATTTAAAACATACACCCTTGTCACCCATAGAGAAATATTATAAGCGCTTACCGCAAGAAAACAATAAGCGAGGTGAATTACTTGAACAAAAACAAGGAAACGCCCAGCCAATATCAAGAGGGACTCTTCACCGCCGTTTCTATCGGATTTTTCATCCTTCTTGTGGGAACCCTGCTTGTTATCAACCCTAATCTGTTTGGCAAGATTCTGGATTTCTTCAGAGATTTTGATACTGTCAAAGTCCCAAACACGGACGTGACATTCATTGCACCAGAGTTTCCGAGAAGCCACTTGACCCTCTATCAGGCTGCTGGGCAATTCAGCATCGCTTTAGTCTTATGTCAGATAGTCATCTTGGCGTTACGTTTCGTTATCCATTCATCTTGGGGAAAAAGATCAGAAAACGTTGGAAACTTGGTTTTCTGGGTGGGAGCAGCATTTCTCATTCAATCCTTCCTTATCGAAAACACGCAATGGTTCGTATTCTGGTCCACGATAATAATTCTCGTTGGCGTTTCAATGATTGCAAGAGCAGCCGTTATGGCAGTTTCGCGAATCTAACAGTCTCGCCTAAATGTTAGGCTTCGAAGCATCTGGCTTTGACAGAATCTAGGATTTAGGTAACTGTTGTGTTGGCTATTCGGTCAGTGTATTTTTGGTGAAGGTCTTTCGAAGTTATTAAGCCGCCAATCAGATCCAAAAGCAATAGAACCCCATGGATTTTGCTTATGTTTCGTATGAACGCCTTTTCGAAGCTTGGTTTTCCACCTGTTTTGGTAACAACCTTGAGACCCAGTAACCTCTTCCCGATGGTGGCACCATACATTGTCTCCGCAATAGGGAAATAAAGAATGTAGAGTAGACCCATGGCGAAGGGGAAACTAAGTATATTAAAGAATCCAGCGGGATTTGCTATAAAGACAGGTAACATGATGATGGCGAGTGTAATTGTAGTTGCGATGCCCACTATGATGGAATCGACGATGTATGCAATCAGTCGTTTTATCCAGTGTTCCTGCAGATGTGGGTCTTTTTCGAACCTTGCAACAACCGTTTCTGCTGTTGCCTCAAGCGTTACAGGAGTTCCACACTTCGGACAAAACTTTGTGCCCTCAGGCAGTTCTTCTCCACACTTCGAGCAGTAAATCTTGAACACCACCTTTAATCTAACGTCTCGCTTTTGGCTTTATAAACCGTTTGCGGTGGTTCTCTAGCTGCTTTCAACATTACTGTGAGCCGATTTTCTTTCCCATCCAGATAACTAACGTCAGAATGGGCATGAACATGTTGGGCAGCCGCCTGAATATTCGGAGTCTGCGCTTACATGTTTTTCAGTAGCCAATTCCTTGGTCAAAAGCGAACCCACATACAGAACCTGCTCCTTTTTGCTTCCGTAACGATAAACCGTTATCCCTTTACACTTCAGCTTGTAAGCCAGCAGATACACTCGCCTAACGTCTTCCACGGTAGCGTCGGACGGAAGATTCACTGTCTTCGACACAGCGTTGTCAACGTACTTCTGGAAAGCCGCCTGCATCCGCACATGCCACTCCGGGTCAATATCCAAGGACGTCACAAAGACTCTTCGCACATCTTCTGGAACCGCGTCCATTTTTTGTATAGACCCTGTCTTCGCGGTCTCCAGCATCAGGTCCCCACTGTAAAAGCCCCTCTCTCTTGCCAGTTCTTCGAATCTGGGCTGTGTCTCCAGCAGCCTTGTGCCCTCCATAACGTTTCGAACAAAAGCCACGGCAAAGATTGGCTCTATTCCCCCTGAGCAACCGCCGATTATGCTTATGGTTCCCGTGGGCGCAACCGTGGTGACCGTAGAGTTGCGAATTGTCTTGTAGCCCCGCTTTTCCCAGAGGCTGCCCTCGAAGTTGGGGAAGGCTCCTCTCTGTTCGCCAGTCGCAACAGACTTCTTCGTAGCCTCGTCACTGACAAATTTCATTACCTTTTCTGCTAGGGCTAAGGCTTCCTCCGAATCATAGGGGACACCCAACATGATGAGCATGTCCGCGAAGCCCATAACTCCCAAGCCAACTTTTCTGTTAGCCCGAGTGACTTCACCGATTTCGGGGATAGGATACTTGTTCACGTCGATCACGTTATCCAAAAAGTGAACCGCAACTCTAACTACCCGCCTCAGTTTCTCCCAGTCCACTTCTCCGTCCTTAACCATCTTAGCCAAGTTGATGGAACCCAGATTACATGACTCGAAAGGCAGCAGCGGCTGTTCTCCACACGGGTTTGTGCTCCGAATCTCCCCCACCTGCGGAGTTGGATTATGCCTGTTTATCTCATCAATAAAAATGAGGCCTGGGTCTCCTGTTCTCCAAGCGTTGGAGACTATCAGGTCGAAAACGTGGCGAGCCCGCAGTTTTGCTTCAGCCTTTCCGTTTCTAGGATTTATCAGGGCAACTTCCCCATCTTTTTCTACCGCACCCATAAACTGGTCCGTAACCGCCACTGAAATGTTGAAGTTGGTCAAAACTCCCTCTCTGGACTTCGCTTCAATGAACTTCAGGATGTCCGGGTGGTTCACATCCAGTATTGCCATGTTGGCTCCTCTTCTTCGCCCTCCCTGCTTAATCACGTTAGTGGCGGCGTCATAGATTGTCATAAAAGAGACTGGTCCAGAGGCTACCCCCTTAGTGGAGCCCACTATGTCTCCTGCTGGCCTCAGCTTCGAGAAAGAGAATCCTGTTCCCCCACCGGACTGATGAATCAACGCCATATGCTTCAGGGTGGTGAATATTCCATCTATCGAGTCTTCCACGGGCAAAACGAAACAGGCGGAGAGCTGACCAAGTCTGGTGCCAGCGTTCATGAGAGTGGGCGAGTTGGGTAGAAACTCGCGGTCTGCCATAACCTGATAAAACGTTTCCTCTGTTCTTTCAACATCAGATTTCTTGTCATAGAGAAGGTCAGCCTTAGCCACTGCTCTGGCAACTCTGCGTAACATTTGGCTGGGGGTTTCGATGACTTTGCCCTCATAGTCTTTCATGAGGTACCTGTTTTTCAGCACTTTTATGGCGTTGACTCCCAGCTTTAAATCGTCAACGACGCCGAAGAACTTTTTTTGCTCTCTGATTTCTGTGCGTTTTTGGCGGTACAGAATGTATGCTTTAGCCACATCGGCGTAACCGTTTCTGATGAGAGCCTCCTCAACGAGGTCCTGAACGTTTTCCACGCTGGGAATTTTATCTTTGAAGCGTTCGTTGATGAGCTTCACAATGTCTTCTGAAAGCTCTCTCGCAAGGTCTCCATCCTCCCTCTGGACAGCCTTCAATGCCTTAAGAATGGCGCCAGCTATCTTGTTTTCATCAAAAGCTACTATACGTCCATCCCTTTTTGTGATTTTAGAAGCTTTAACCAACTTCGGTCCCCCAAAATACTAATGTTCACAGTTACTTTAAGGTGTAACTCTCAATTTGAGAATAACGGCTGACATGAACTAAAATTTTTAATTCATTAAAGGCAAAAACAGGTCTGCTACAGCCAGAAACTCCGGTTAATTAGCAAAAAAATGTGATGAAATAATCTGCGACGTTTTTAAGAAATCAAAAAAGGGAAGGTGGGAGATTTTCTGGGTTTCAGCGCCATGACGGATTCTCAGGTTTGTCATCCAGTTGTGATTAGTAAGGAAGGGTTTCCAGCCAAGGATAAAGCTCCCTTATCTTCGCTACTGCCTTTCGCACCTTTTCCTGTGGATAATCGTATGGTAGTAGTTTGCCGTGGTTGTAGTCGTCGTAGGCTTGCATGTCAAAGTAGCCGTGACCGCACAGCAGGAACAGCAGGGTCTTCTCCTCTCCAGTCTCCTTGCATCTTAAAGCCTCATCAATAACAGCCTTAATGGCATGGGTTGGCTCAGGAGCAGGTACTATGACCTCGCTTTTTATGAAGGTTTTTGCGGCGTCGAAGACCTCCAGCTGGTTATAGGCTTTGGTTTCCAGCATATTCGCATCCTTCAAGACGCTTAAAGTGGGCGCTATACCGTGGTACCGTAGACCTCCAGCATGGATTGGTGGCGGTATGAAATTATGTCCTAAGGTATGCATTTTGACTAGGGGTGTAAGCCTCGCTGTGTCGCCGTGGTCGTACATGTATTCCCCTTGGGTAATCGAGGGACAAGCTGTTGCTTCAGTAGCTACGAACTTGGTGTCTTTTGGTGCTTTTCCTGAAACTTTGTCGTGGTAGAATGGCCAGAATAGACCTGAGAAGCTGCTGCCTCCACCTATGCATCCGTAGATTACGTCTGGGTAATCGTCTACCGATGCAAGCTGTTTCTGGGCTTCCTGCCCTACAACTGTTTGATGCAAAAGCACATGATTGAAGACGCTGCCTATACCATAGTTCGTTTCTGGATGAGCCAAGGCATCTTCTACAGCTTCGCTGATGGCAAGTCCTAGGCTTCCAGAACTGTCAGGGTCTTCCGCCAAAGCTTTT
>CAYVVO010000044.1:0-2995 GCA_964455275.1 uncultured Candidatus Bathyarchaeia archaeon
TGGCTCGTTGTTTTTAGTTCTGGGCACTGAACCAGTTTTTGGTCAGCTAAAGATTAAAATCTTAAGACCGTGAAGATAGGCTGGTTAGGTAGAGGATTGAAAGGTTTTGGCGTTGGATAAAGCTGAGGTTGAAGCTGAAAAAACCAAAGATGCTGTTGTGTTGCCTGTTGAGGCTTCCGTGAAAGGAACAGTTGTCACCGTCTCTTCACCGGAGGGAATACAAGAATTTTCGTCGAAAGGCTACGGCGTAGATGAGGACGGCAAGCTGCGTCTCACCTTCTATGAAGCCCTGTTTCTTCTCGGCAAAGGAGCAATAACGGTTGCGGATGAAGAAACAAAAGAAAAGATGGTTTTCAAGGATTTCCTCAAACGTTTCCAGTCAGTCGACAAAGACGCTTGGGTCAGATACCTCATTTACCGGGACCTGAGGGGTCGCGGGTACGTGGCGCGGGAAGGCTTCGGGTTGGGAATCGATTTCAGAGTCTACGAACGGGGAGACTACGGCAGAGAAACAGCCAAGCACCTCATATTTGGTATACAGGAGGGGCAGCCAGTCTCCATCGAGACATTGGCGAGAACGCAGCGGTACGTTCAGAACTTGAAGAAAAACTTGGTTCTCGCGGTTATAAACCGAAGAGGCGAAATCGTTTACTACTCTCTTTCAGAACTTAACCTGAAATAGCATGTTGGTGGGATGGAATGTTCAAGACTGTTCGCGGAATGAGAGACCTGCTGCCCATAGACGCTGAGAGAATGCGTCGTGTGGAACAGGTTTCCAGAGAAGTTTCTAAACTCTACGGCTACGAAGAAATCATCACCCCAGTCCTAGAATCCTATGACCTGCTGGCAGCTAAGACCAGCGAGGAAATCCGTGAACGCATGTACACCTTCAAGGATCTGGGAGGCAGAAAGGTGGCTTTGCGCCCAGAGTTCACAGCTTCTGTTGCCCGGTTGGTGGCTGCTAAACTGAGGAACGAGCCGAAGCCCATGAGGCTCTTCAGTGTAGGAAGCCTGTACCGCTACGATGAGCCGCAGTATGGGCGGTTCCGAGAGTTTTGGCAATCAAACTATGAGCTTTTCGGCTCCCCCCGACCAGAAGCAGACGCGGAAATCCTGATGCTGACCAACGACCTCCTCAAGAGGCTGGGACTAAAGAACTACCGTTTCAAGGTTGGACACACAGAAATCCTCAGGGGGATACTGGATCAGGAAGGACTGGATGAAGACAAGCAGAACAGTGTCAGGCAGCTGCTGGACAAGAAAAGCTGGGAAGAGGCTCTTGCGGTTGCCCGCGACGCAGACGTTTCACAGAAGTGTTTAGTGGCTCTGGAGAGGCTGTTCGAAACAAGGGGCGAGGACGCCTTCGAGGTTCTCGGAACCGTGAAAGAAACTGTTCAGGGCTACGACGGTGCTGTTGCTGCTGCAGAAAATCTTCGGGAAATCCTTGAGCTGGTGAAAGACAGCGGAGTGAAGCTTGAGGTTACGGTGGAAGCGGGCTTCGCTAGGGGCCTTGAATACTATACTGGAATGATTTTTGAGTCATATGTTCCTGGAATCGACATTGCATTGGGCGGCGGAGGACGCTACGACAAGCTGATTCAACTCTTCGGAGGAGAACCGATTCCCGCGGTTGGGGTTGCCCAAGGGATTGACAGAATTGTTCTAGCCCTCAAGAACCAAAGGGTCTCCCCAAAAACCGCGAAGGAGAAAAGTGTCGTGGTCATCTCGGTGAAAGACGAGTCCATGGGAAAGGCTCTGGAGCTGTCAGATGCACTAAGGAAGGCGGGGTTGGCTGTGGAAGTCGCGGTTATGGGTCGTTCCGTCTCCAGGGCTTTGGCGGATGCTGACAGAAGGGGCGTCGCCTACGCTGTGATTGTCGGTCCAAAAGAACTGGAGGAAAAAAAAGTGGTTCTGCGGGAAATGAAAAAGAGAACACAGCAAACTGTTCTCATCAGCGATCTCACTGGGGCGATATTTGCAGGCTTGAAGTAGCTTGGCTCTGTTTGTTTTCGCCTCTTTTTTCGATGGCGTTAACCAGCTTACGGAACCCTAGAATTGCGGCTGTCGACCATCCGAGAATTCCAAGAATGATGCTGAAGATGACTGTTCCATTGGCAAACGATGCTGCGGCAGGGTGGAAGTCTGAGAGGAGAAGGAAACTGTCGGTGTAGGCGTTGAAGAACCAATGCATAATTATGGATGCTTGAATGCCGTAGAGCAGATAACTTAAGCCTAAAACTAGAGCTGCAAACGCGGCAGAGCTGACCTTTCCAATCTCCCAGCTGACCCCTGGGTTAAAGTGAGACAAACCGAAAACTATTGAAGTAAAGATAACCATGCCCCACTCGCCTACGCTGATTCCGCCCCTAACTCCATATTCGTTCACTGTTTTCGCGCCAACCATTCTCTTGGCATTATCAGGAAACAGAATCGCCGTAAAGAAAAGCTTGATTTTTTGGCTCAAAGAAAACGTCACTGTCCCCTTTTTCGTTATGAACAAGTAGATGACAAGGAAAGCGCCGATTGGAATCAACCGAAAACCCACTTCTTCAACCACGGCAGAATAGGACAGCTCAAAAAAATCTAAAAAAGGTTCGCCCAGCAGAGAGGGCGCCCCTGTTGGAATCCCTCCTGCTTCCTGAAAGCTGTGCATTGTCATGACAGCGAGTAAGGTCATGCTGTTTAGGATGGGCATGGCGAAGAGGCAGCTGCTGAAAAGTTTTCTTGTGGGTTGAACCAAGCTTTCTTTGATTGTTTGGTGGAAGTTTTCTCTGAGTTTCCATGCTGCAACGAAGCTTAAAGCGAATATGCTCCAGAAACCAAAGAAGATTACACCCATGTCAAGTCCTATGGGAACAGACACTGGTATGATGAGGAACCATACTGTCAGATTTGACAAGTGAACTGTGCTGGCAATCAATCCTTCAGGTGTGAAATAGAATGATGCTGGTCCCACGACGATGGCGAGGAGATATAAGAAAACCGTGATGAACAC
>CAYVVO010000045.1:0-2783 GCA_964455275.1 uncultured Candidatus Bathyarchaeia archaeon
CTTCCTTCAAAGGATTCTGCATCTATCAGAGTGACACTACTTGAGCCACCAGTGTTTTCTTCGGTCAATGTGTCATAGATTGAGTCTGGACCATATTTTTGTGCCGCAAAAGCAGAGTGAGTGCCTTTGTCAGCGCTTAAATCCTTGTTTGGTAGACTGCTGTCTACATAATTGATGTCAGTTACATATGTGGACTCATAATTATTCATCATAACACCTGGAGGATGCTCCACCATAACCCAGAGACCAACATCGTCACCGCTATGGTAGATGGATTCACTGTTGAAGGTTACCACTGCGCCATGCCAAGTTAAATCCCGTGAAGAGTCGAATGAAACAGGATTCAGTTCCACTGGATTGACTTCAATATAGTTGGTTGTATCATCCACAACAACGGCTCCAGTGTCAGTGCCTAGGATACTGTCAAAGGCATAGAGCTGCCCATTATTGCTGTCCGTGAACATAACACCTGCTCCAGAGGTTCCTGAAACAAATTGGCTCCAGTGGTGATCCCAACCAGTCGGCGAACAATCATAGAAAAGACCGGTAGCGTTGGAGGGATTAGGGTAGATTGCAAGGGTTCCATTCTCGGTCATGGGGGTTCCAACGAGGCTTGAAAGTTGAATGACGCTGAGATCATTTATGGTTCTAGGTTGGAGAGAGTCAACAAAAATTGTTCTCAAAGAATAGGTGTAGTATGTTGCATTTGCAGGCAACGTTAAGACTATCTGTGTGTAAAAGTTAGGACAACCTGCGACTCCGCCACTGTATTCTGGCTCTTGCTGGACTATATCTCTCACGACGCCATTGTAAATTATGTAAGCTGTATCAGCCCAGAAAACTGGATAGTGCCCGTTTACGCGCAAAAAGTTGGCTGTGCTTGTAGAAGCCCCCATAGTTGATGTTACCCTAAATTCAGGGTCACTGAAGAAGGGCGCAACCACTTCAACATCTAGGTCTAGGATGCCATTTGATAATTGCCCATTGTCTGGGTTTGAGACATCGTCAGTAAAGTAAAGGTTTTCCCATGCATAAGACGTCTGGCTTGCGGTGTCGTTTCCATCCCACCACAATGTGACCTCACTGACATCGTTGTTAACTAGAAACACTAGCATGTTATTGTTGTGGAAGATGCTGTCGTTTCCTGCAAGACCAAGGGGAATCATGTAGTTTGATGCCCAGTCCTCAACTTGGAAGGGAACCTCGTGGTTAACGCCATTAATGGTTGTGTTAACACGAAAGGCTTTAACTGAAACAGGGGGTATAGGCACCGCATCAGGGCTTATTTCTAGAGGTTGACCAAGCCACTTCATTGTTCCATCTTGGAGAAGTTCAATGGTAAAGGTATCAGTGTTCAAAGAATCGTAGATTTCAAACAAGCCATCAGACTCCCAATCAAAATGGTAAGTGTAATGAGGTATCCTTGATGGTGAAGCAACAGAACCGTCGGAATAGAAGGCAGAAACCACCAAACCTCGATTATCCTTCACTTGCACAGAGTATGCATCGTGCGATATTCCAGAGGGCAATGTTATGTTGTAAACTCCACTAGAAGCGATTATCATATTTGTTGGGTTGACCAGCTCCCAATTTGAGCCTTCAGTGTAATTGTAGAACCAGAAGTTTTCTTTGCTTAACCCTAGTTCAGGTTCGGCGTTATCGCGGGTGACCAAAATTCGGGCTACACCAGGGTCTGACGCTAACATTGTGACTTCCAAAGCTGAAGACGTTTCATAATTTACTCCTTCGATTCCGAGGTTTGCCAAGGAATAAGTCACCGAAATGTTTCCCATACTAAAGCTGTCGGGCATAAACCAACGAGTGGAGACGTACGGTATAGAAATAAGGTTGAATGAGGGATTCCATTCAGGATGCGAACGGGCAATGTTAACTAGTCCGCTGGAAAGATAAGTAGCTGTAAGACCCCTCGCATATGTCGAGTTTCCTGTTACTTTCAGTATTGAACCGTAATATCCAACAGTAAAGTCTAAAATTTGTTTTATATCCGCATTCATTTCTCCGATAGCCGTCAAAACTTTGGGTGAATCTTGTATGGGAGCGTGCCGAACCATGGTATATGTGGATATGACTGCAGTCACTAGAATCACGGAAACGAGCAAAGCAGCGATTACTGAGAACTGGCCTTTATTTGCTCTACTTTTCTTCATGATTCTAGGTTCCTCCTTGTTGACCAAGCTGTAGCGTAACGAGCACTGATGTGCCACTCGCTCCAAACACACTCTTGTAGATTGTTGGGTTATAGTAAACCAGAAGCGCTAGAGCAGCAACACGGATATCAGGAATCCTTGTCAGTCCTATTGCTGTTAGAGCCCCTCCTCCCGCGTGTCGATATGTTGCAGCAGGAATGTAATTGGGGTATGATGCTGAGCGGACAAAAAGCTCGTTGGCAACTAGATCGTAATCAGTTAGAATACTCTGGCTGAGAGCACGAGATGATGTCTGATATGGAGCAGGATAAATTCCGTAGTAGTTACAGCGGTCAAGCACATAAGGAGTGAAATCGACAACACCGACCTCTGCTTTAATATCAGTTGAGTCAGGAGCAACATAAGGTGTTTCATTTTCCAAGCCTTGTAGAAAAGCATTAGCTCCTGCATTGGCAACTGCACTCATCCCGTAAATTCCATAGTTGTTATGGGTACCAGTGAAGTAATCTACGTTAGTCACATAGTAGAACGGATAACCTACAATGCTGACCCAAGTCCAGTTGTAAGTATTCACTGTTTGACCCAGAAAATAGCAGTATTCAGCGTAATCCCCTG
>CAYVVO010000046.1:0-11248 GCA_964455275.1 uncultured Candidatus Bathyarchaeia archaeon
ATATTCTAGAATCTAGAATATGTCCGAAAATAGACATATTATATATGGGTTCAACCCAACAACAGTTGAACAAAAATACAATAAAGGAAAAAACAAAAATGTTGGAATTAATAACGAGCAACATCTGGATCGTAATTGGAATCTGGCTCATCCTAGGAACATACCTTCTCTGGTACTTCTTCAAGGCAAAAACCATACAACCACTAACCCTAGACGCCCTCGCCATAACCTGGAAACTCCACAATAAACAGACAGGATGCAACGCACCACACGTAGACTCTATACTCGTAAACAACAACAACGTCATCGGATTCAAATGTGAATGCGGCTACACATACAAACAGCAACGATTAGTAACACAGAACATGCGATCATACCCAAAAACAAACATAACATCAACTAGCCCTCACCAGATCAAAAACCTATCCGACACACAGAACACTCTGGACCAGATGGGACTCGAATACGTGCATGTTCGAAAAATTTAGGTTGACAAAAAATTGTCGGGGCTTGGCTTTTTCCAATACCCTAGTTTACTCATTTTTGTATTCTTTGGCAACAATCATTGTTGTTGTCAGAAAAATGTCTGAAAGCGATCTGAGTTTGTCTGTTAGGAATTTGTCCAATTCAGCTAGGTCTTTAGCTTGCACCTTTGCGATTGCGTCGTATTCGCCGTAAAGCTCGTCAACTTGGATGACCTCCTCAAAGTTGGCGACCTTCTCGCATACGTCTCTTTCAGCGCCTGACTTCAATGTGACTAATATATAACCATAAACTGGCATACCATTTCACTCCACAATAACACTTCAACACAAAAACTTAAACATATCGTTCAAAAGGCTCTGGGAAGACCCATAAAAATCTCATCGTTTATGTGCCCATGTTAGGGTTAAAAGAGTACCTCTAGAATTGTAACTTGTGCCTAAATTACAAAGAATGTAGTCACTGTGAGGCTGACGCTATTCTGTGACATCCGAAATCTTGACCAGTTTTCACTTTGATTTTTTCGCAGGCAAACTGAGCACTTATTTTTTGCTTCTAGAAAGTATAACCGCAACTAAAGCCACTATGATAATAACTAACACAACTACAACAAGGATTACAAGCCAGAGTAAGGGGATTGCAAACACTTCCTCATCTTCTATTCCATCCGCGATTGCCGTTCCATCACCGTTTTCTGTTCCATCGCCGTTTTCCGTTCCGTCCACGGTTTCTGTTCCGTCCCCTTCTTCCGTTCCATCTACGGTTTCTCCGCCATCGCCATTCTCCGTTCCGTCCGCGGTTTCTGTTCCATCGCCGTTCTCTGTTCCGTCTCCAGTTTCTGTTCCCAAAACTGTGAATGATTTGGTGGAGCTTGTTGCCCCTTCTTGACTTTCACTTCCTGTCCAGCTTGCCTGTACGCTCCAAGAGCCTGTAACGGTCGGCTCAAACGTGTCACTGAACGATCCGTCAGAGCTTGAAGTCGCGGTTCTAGTTAAGGTTGAGCCATCAGGCAGCGTATATGTTAACGTGATTGAAACCCGCTCAGGCGGCTCTATTGTACCAGACACGGTCACTTCATCGCCTTCTGTGACACTCGTCTCCGATAGTGAAATCGAGATTGTTGTACTAACTGGGTTGACAAGGAACGTAACTGTCTCTGATGTAGCGCCCGTGTATGATGCTAAGCCATCCCACGTCGCCCTGAGGTAGTAGGTTCCAACATCAAGCGTAGGCCTCCAAACATATTCGTATCTTGCTTGGGACGATGATGTGACAGTAGTAACATCTAACCATGTAACGGAATCTGTGCTATATTGAATTGTCACGGGCACTGATTTGGTCTCATCCACTAACGGCGTTATGTACCCCGATATTTCTACGCTGACGTCCCCGTAAGTTGTTGACGTTGGCTCAACAGAACAATAAATAGAACTGGGCTCTTCTATCACGGTGGTTCCAACTATCTCAACCGTGTGTAAACTATGTGGATAGGTGAACGAAAAGAAATTGTGAGTAGCATTCTCAGTCTGCGTGTGGGTCACCGTTGCACCATCCACAAGAACCGTGAACGGCCCTCCCAAAAATTCCTTAGGAACCACTGCTCTGCACCAGCCGACATCACTATACCCACTTACGTCGAAGCTTATCGTCTTCAAATTTCTATCAAAGTTGAGGCTGTAAACGGATGACGAGTTAGTAGTTATGAAAATATTCCACACCTCCTCGATATCGAACCAATAAGCATTCTCCGTGCAATCGACCCATAGCTCATAGTGATCTATGTTGTCGGTGCCTGTGTATGCGGAGACCTCAAATTCGAGGGTCTGATCTGGAATCATTGAATAATCAAGAGAATCCAAGCTGCAATCAAGGATGTTACCGTCAACATCATAAAAGGCTGCTATCGCCTCAACGTCATCAACACAACTGGAGCCTGTATTCGTTACCTCTCCGGAGATTATGTACGAGTTCCCACTTTTTTGTCCGCTGTGGCTGACTAGCTGAACGTATGTGTAAGGCTGATCTGTTGTGGTATCGGATTGAAAGATTAGCGTGTAGTGATTAGGTGCCTCAAGGTTGTCTCCGTATACTGAGAACGGTGACACTTCTCCAGGTTTGATGATGTTTCTATACGTGTAAGTGTACCCGTCGCCTATGGGGTTGCCTGAGGCATCGTAGAAGATCACATAAACTTTGACGAACCGAGCGTTCATAGAACCAGTGTTTTTAACCAAGCCGACCACTCTGTCATCACTTCCGATCTTCAATCTGTGGTTGGAGCATTCGAAGTCCATATATGGTTCTTCTTCTGTGGTGGAGAAACGGCTCACGACCACCTCATATCTAGCAACCTCGGCTGCTAGAGTTCGCTTGAACACAAAAGGTGACACCTCGTTTGGCATGAGTATGTCTATTGGTATGGAGGATATCTCGGCGTCTATTATGTTGCCAATTGAATCGTAGTAGCCGACAGCCACCTTCACACTTTCTAAGTTTTCGCTTCCTGTGTTCTCAATCTCTCCAGTTACGTAGTAAGTGCTGCCTGAAACGAAGTCACAGACATTGCTGATTACAAGCGGAACATCACTGGGGAGGTTGACAGTTAACGGCTCGATGACCACGCAGCTGTCGTACACCTCGTTGCCTTCCCACTGTGCCTTCAAGAGGTAATCATGAGGCAGGTGTCCACCAGGGGACCAACTACTAGAAAACTCGCCATCCTCATCAGTCCATAAAGAACCCTGACCCAGTATGCCAATGCCGAGCTCAGTCCAACTGGCACCACCATCGATTGAATAGTACAAGTAAAACCTCGCCTCCAATCCCTCGCCCGTCGAAGCATCGGTTAAAGTCACCGAAATAGTAGTAGAGTGACCTGCCGTGACCGGCGTTGCCTCACAGGTTATCGTGGATGCTTGTTTCGCAGCGACAGAGGCTGCAAACCACGTTGATGATATTACAGCTACTAGAAGCTGTGTTAAAATTATTGCTGCAAATGTTTTCTTCCTCATTTTACCTACCCCATTTAGGCGTGTGCGTTTATCAGCTTCAAGGGATTGACAATACTATTTGTCCTCTCAGCTACGTTAACCCCTCTCTCCCTCGAATCTTCTTCGCATTATATTCTAAATATGAACTGTTCTTAAAATTTTTGGAGAACTGCAAAGTGGAATGCATACTTATACGAACTAATGAATTGCAGATGTTAACCAACGCGCAGAAGGGTTTGGTTCTGTTCACTTGACCGATCTAAAGCTGAGTTGCTATCCCGAAAAACCAAGTAAACACTAAAAACGATCAAGGAAACAGCTGCGCAATTAACTAATGGAGCCGTCTCCCGCAATCCGAAATCTAACTTCCGATTTCTACTTTCTCCAATAGAAAAGAAGTCAAACCTAGTTATAAAATACTATGGAAGATAATTCTAGAAATAACAAATATTGTATTTTTACTCACAAACCCAAACGCTCGCATTATTACGAAGAAATTGTTAGAATATATGGAGCGATATTTCTGAAATTATTTAAGTGAATACAACAGAAAAAGATGGTGTATGACATATTTAATGTCGGACATTATTAAATTCTTAAGCAATGTCTCAATAGGAATCGGACTAACCTACTCCTCAATGGTTTTTCTTATGATATTGTCATTATTTTTCCCCTTAAACAACGTCACAGGTTGGATTGCATGGTTGGGTTATGTTTGTGCATTTGGTTTTGCCTACTTTTATGTTTATAAAAAATCTTTCAAATTTGATTCCTTAATGATTCTAAAAAGCTGTTTGGGTGTCTTCTTTATTGCACTCTTTACTCTTGTTCTTATGTTCAATGTTTCTTCTATTCCAATTTCCTTGCCATCTTTTTTTGCTGTTTCTGCCTTTTTAGCAATAGGTCTTATTGGCATTTTTGGAGATAGAAAATATAGGAAACTTGGTTTTTGCTTTTTGACCTTAAGTTTACTGTTTCTTATTTGTGTGCCTATCGTCAATGTATGGCAAATCCGAGCTGGTTACGGTGACGTGGCTAGTCCATTTTATTATAGTGCAATTTATAGCGTGTATACTATACCCCTTATTCTCACAAGTTTTTCTTTTTTCGTTTTAGGCACCATGCTAATTCTCTATAAAAAATCTCAAACAAAAATGATACAGAATATGGGCGATACCAAAGTAATTGAGCAAGAAGATTTCAAACTAAACTCAACATGTAACACTTTTGGAGAAACAAATGGAGTAGAAAAATTCAAGACTAATTTTAAAAATCTTGGGTTTTCATTTATGGTTTTTAGTCAACTGAGTTTTATTTGGGCAGCTATTGTTTATGCACAGCGAGGACTTCGGAGCTGGGAGTTTTCTACACATCCCATAAGTTCTTTACAGTTTGTTGTTATTGGTGTTGTTTTGTTTGTTTTGGGCTATTCATTTATGCTCAAAAAGTCTCGAATAAGAGCGTGCTGAGGTTATCATATAGATAACAGCTTTTTTCTAACAAAAATGAAGATGCCTGCACATATAACTTCTATTCAGCTCATAAAGACCAAGTAATAGCTTGAATGTGTAAATAAAGACTAATAGTTGAAGGGATTAAATTTTAATCAATTGATTAAATATCTCCCGCAATTCACTTTTTTCTGCGTTTTTGCTGTGCTTCTCGTTCGCTTACCCAATACGATTCCTTTGCACCTGTTTCGTCTACTACGTGCTCCTTCTTGAAGACCGGAGCCTCGCTTTTGTAGCGTTCCACAGCCTCTCTTAGAACCCCGAAAACGTTTTCTCTGTGCGCACCAGCCACCACCACATACACAAGGTCTTCGCCGACACCGAACTCTCCGACAAAATGGTGAATCTGAACATCAACAACCCCCTCCCGTTTCTTCAGCTCTTCACATATGCCTCCAAGAACCCTGTTAGCCTCCTCCTCATACGCTTGCAGCTCCAGCCCCTCCACCTTTTCGCCACCCAATGTTTCGCCCCGAACCACCCCCACAAACGTGGCAATGGCTCCTGCCCTGCGAAAATCTGCCCGTTCTTTGATGGATTTCAGTAGCTTAGAGAGGCTGAGTTCCCCTTTTTTGTGAATGCCAACATAATTCATACTGCAGTCACCGTGCCAGCTAGGTTATTATCGGCTGTGCTCTCTCAAAAACGATTCTGGCTGTGGAGGGGGCGCCCTTTCAGATCAACGGTCTTGTACACTGGATGCTCCTTGAATCGAAGAGTTGTCTCCGACTTTTCTATCGTTCCACTGGGCAACCTTACACACAGGGAACTGACGTTAGCTCCTGCGGAAGTAAAGCGTACCCCATCCAAGAGTTCGCCCTTGGTGACTCCAGAAGCTGCGAAGACCAGCTCGTTGCCCTTAGCCAACTCGTTTTGGTTGTAAGTTTTTTCCACATCTACACCCACATCCAACAGCCGATCCAGCCGACCAGCATCATCCTTTTTGTCTCTCCAAACATTCACAAGCATAGTGCCACCAAGACACTTCACCGCAGTCGCGGCGATTGTTGCCTCAGGTCCTGCACCAGCACCCAAAAGAAGGTCAACCCCACTGTCAGGGATGCAGGCAACAACGGCTGCCGCAATATCGCCGTCAGGAAGCAAGATTATTCGCACTCCAAGTTTCCGTAGGCTCTTCAGGATGTTCCGATGTCTGTCCCGCTCCAGCATAATAACCGTGAAGTTTTCAAGGGCCAAATCCTTCTCTCCGGCAACTGTGGTAACAATCTCTTCGACAGACATGTCCAAAGAAATCTTGCCTCTAGACTGGCAGTCAGTAGCCACCTTGAAGTAGTATCCGTCGTCGGGTAGCACCTGAAAACAGCCGGCAGGTGCGCAGGCAAGAGCAGAAATCGCGTCTTTCCGTCCTTTAGCGGTTGCAGTTGTTCCGTCAACAGGGTCAAAAACAAACTCAACTTTTGGTCCTTTACCTGTTCCAACCTTTTCTCTGTTCATGAATGCTGGCGCATTGTCTTTGGGTCCTTCGCAGCAGATGACTTCGCCGTCAATTTCGGTTTGATTTAATACTGCTCTCGAAAACTCCACCGCCTTTGCGTCTACAAGATTCTTGTCTCCTTGACCGATATGTAATGCCGCACCGACAGCTCCGGCGATGGTGATTCTGGTTAAAGCGGGCGCTAAAGCCCTCAGGGATGCCAAGTTAAACACCGTCATGTATTAACGTGTAATCGATTGTAAAATGTTTTCGGAGGCTAAAAACATATTTCAGGTATGCGAGAATCGTGGTGACAAAACTATCGAAAAGAAGTGACCGATTCTTCACGCAGCGCATTTATCTCAAGTTTTTTCGCTGCCTACGCGGATTATCCAAATAACTATCCAAGCGGCGATTAAGATGATGCCGACAATGAATAAGAGTGTTGCATAGTTTAGAAGAGTTGCTTTTGTGGAGTTATCGGTGACTTGAAGATTTAGAAAAGCCAGATACGCTGATAGCGCAAACAGGAGAAAAGCTGGAAACAGCGTGATCTTGTTAGCATTGGAAGGCATATAATAATAAAATGTTTAGAATTCATTTAATATTTACGCATCATATATACATGTTAGTGGTTTTGAGGTTAAATTTTAGTTTCTGCATACCTGCTTAGGTTCTCTTTTTGCATCGTTTCTAAATGTTCCTCAATAACGCTAGATTGTTTTTCTCTCGAAATCTAGTGTGCAATATTTCGAGTTTTTGCATTTTTGGGATTCAAGTTTGAAATGCATGGGTTCACCAAACTCGGAGACCCAGACTGGATATTCAGTGCCGCAAATAGTGGTGCCGACAATTCCAGAGAGTTTTTCTCTCCCACTTTTGATCATCAAGTTGTGCCAGGGACAATCCGTTATTGTTATCCTGAATCCGTTCCTGTTCTTTTCAGCCTTGAACTTGAAGCCTTCTACTTCAAGTTTTGTTGTGAGACCCTTGAAAAGAGCATCCGCTCCGTTGTTCAGCTTCAGTATCGACTTGATCATTCTAGCCTGAATCTTCGGCATTACCTTCCATACTTCATGGTCTACGTCTAAAGTAGAGTCAAATCCGATTTTCTCTTCAACCTTCATGAACCATAATCCATCTACAGTCTGGTAGCATCGACGAAAATACTCGATAATCTGTTGACAATCCAATCCAGTCATACAATCACAGCATCTTCTCTATGGAACAACTATTAGATTAGAATTTTCTAAACTCCAATTCTCCAACCCATTATCGCCTAAAAGAAGCACACGCCAAAGAAGGAAGGCGGGCTGATTAAAAATTAACTGGAGGCACATTCTATGGTGCGAGCTGTTGGAGAAAGACAATTAGCTACATGTTCGCATTCTAGGCATTCTTCAGGTATCTCCACCGATTCTGGACGTGTATGCAGGTATCCGAGGTGAAAATTGCATCCGGACGGAATCTCAGACTCCTGAGGTGTCTGTTTTGTTTCCTCTTCTTTGGGAGGTTGAATCTGCTGTAATCGTTGTCCTTGTTGATTTTTGTGCAGATTTAGTTGTAGGGGAATCGTTAGTTTCTCAAGAATACCGAGTTTTTCAAGTTGGGTGCCAAGAATTGCCAACGCGATGGATGCTATAAATCCAATATAGTTTGCTGGTCCTGCTTGGGTCAATGCCTTATTCCAGACCAGAATGTCGTAGCATATCCAGTACAAAAACCATGTGGAAGAAATGGTGGAAGCTGCGAACCACAAAGCTCTCGGTCTTACTGGCAGAGCCTTTGCGAAAACCAAACCAGTTCCTCCCCATCTGAACTATTTTGTGCCAACTGTGTGCGCGTGCCTGAGTGATTTCGACAGTTCTTCACAGGAAAACTTCAGGTCTTTGATTTCGGATTTCAGTTTTTGTATGCTGTTCTTTTTTCCTCGAATCTTTCTTTGGATCTTTAGCCGCCGTTTTTCCCTCAAAGCTGCCAACTGTGCGTGTAAGTTTTGCTTCTCTTCCATCAGGTTAGTTTCTTCGCTCATTAATTTCTGCAGAACTACAAACGGTTCTTCCTGAACGATATTCTGTATTGAGACGGTTTGCTCCTCAACAGCAGTGTATGCCTGCACGTTCTGCGTTTTTTGTTTTTTACTTAAGGATAGTTTTAACCCCATCTCGTGTCATCCCTTAAGATATAAGACAAAAGTCATTAATAAAAGTGGAGTTCTCACTGATGAAATATGTCAAAAACCGAAATAGAACGGCTTCGAAAACGTTTTAGGCGCCGCGCAGATGATTTCAGAATTCAACTCTATTTGACCTTTTAGTTTGTCTCATGTGCGCGCGTTTATAGTGTTAGCTGTTGGGGAAAGGCATTCAACTACATGTTCGCATTCTAGGCATTCTTCAGGTATCTCCACCGATTCTGGACGTGTATGCAGGTATCCGAGGTAAAATTTGCATCTGGGCGGAACCGAAGCACCCGGAGGTATCTGTTTTGTCTCCTCTTCTTTGGGAGGTTGAATCTGCTGTACTTGCTCAATGGGCTGTATCCTATCCCATTCTAGTAATTGTTGATTTTGGTTCACCTTTTTGTATACGTTTTGTTCTGGGGAAATCGTCAGTTTCTCAAGAATACCCAGTTTTCCAAGTTGGGTGCCAAGAATTGCCAACGCGATGGACACTATAAATCCAACATAGTTTGCGGTTCCTGCTTGAGTCAATGCCTTATTCCAAACCAGAATGTCGTAGCATATCCAATACAAAAACCATACAGAAGAAATTATGGAAGCTGCAAACCATAAGGCTCTAAGCCTTACTGGCAGAGCTTTTGGGAACATCAAACTATGCCTACCTCATTTGAACTACTACTTTGCGCCAGTCTTGAATGTTTTTGTAAGTTCTTCACAGGAAAACTTCAGGTCTTTGATTTCGGATTTCAGTTTTTGTATGTTGTTCTTTTTGTTGCCGATCTCGTCTTGGATTTTTGTCAGCAGTTTTTCCCTCAGAGAGTCCAAGTTTTTCTTCTCTTCCATCAACTTGGATTCTTCGCTCGCTAATTTCTGCAGAACTACGAACGGTTCTTCCTCAACGTTATCCTGTTTTGAAACGGCTTCTTCCTCAGCGACTGCCGCAGTTTTTTCTCTTTTAAACCTGACCATTTTGGCATCAAAACAAATTCTATCTGGGAGCATATAATAAAGCGTTATGAACGGCTAATTAGAACTTGAACTCCATTTTCTAAATACAGACGTCACTTAAGATCTCACCCGAGATGTGAGAAAACCAATCATTATCTATAGAGTAATCCGTGACCCTTACAATACTTATGTTTTGGCGACTCAAAAACGGATGTAACCCAAAAGCAGTTAACCTGTTCTGTTTTCCGAAGAGCCGTCAAGAATGTTCTAGTTGGTGACTTGTTAGAAGTAATACAGTTTTATTATGTAAAGCAGGGTTAGGTGGAGAGGGTAGTAGGCGTAGAAGAAGTATTTTCTCCACGCAGGAATCGTGTACTCTTCACCGGTTTCTTTTGTTGTGGTCAACAAGCCATTTTTGTGAAGAACAATAAGCGGTATTGCAGCGATAGAGAGAAACTGGCTGTTCCACGGCACCAAGAACAACGCGTTAAGCAGCACCAAAGAAGCGGCACCGAACTTTGTGTTCTCCTTCAGGATGTGCATGCAGCCTATAATTGCTATGCCGTAGATGCCGTAATCGAAGGGTAGAACTATGGAGGCAAGCATGGGAACAACCACAAACAGTGAACCCTTTTTGAAAAAATAGATGAACAGAAGACCGGCAGAGAGCGTGAAGAAAATGTTGAGTGAATCGAAGGGTCCAGAATCTGTGGCTAAGAAAAAGGGCACCTGAGAGATAAAGGCGAAGACGAAAAGTCGAATGAAGTAGTTACGGGTGTTTCTTGTGGTTTCCATCCCCAGCATCAGCAGATAAGCAAACAGCGGAAAAGAGAGCCTGCCAATAAGACGCAGAACCTCCAACTCAGGATAAAGAATTCTCCCCACATGATCCGCAGTCATGGTTATAATTGCTATCCACTTCAGCAACTCTCTCCCAGAATCAAAACTTTGCAGAAACAAGCTCGCCCCCTTCTCAACAGCACCCAGAGCCTACATTCTCTCCGGCGCCTCTATTCCAAGAAGCTTCAGGGCGTTTCGGAAAACTATTCGGGTGGCGTCCACAAGAGCGAGACGGGCGTCGCTGAGCCCAACTGACTTAGCTTTTATGACCGGCAGTTTCGTGTAGAATCTGTTGAACTTGTCAGCTAAAGTGTTGACATAATCTGCTATGGCGTTTGGTCTCAGATTCTCTGCAGCGTCCACGAATACCTCGGGAAAACGGGCTAAAGTCAGAACTATGTCCCGTTCTATGTGGTCGGTCAGAAGCGAGTAATCAGCGTTTTCTGGTTCTCTAGATGCTTTCCGTAGGATGCTGTGGGCTCGGGCGTGGGAGTACTGAATGTAGGGGGCACTGTTTTTCTCAAAGTCCAGCACTCTGTCCCAAGTGAAGACCACCGGTTTGGTTGGGTCCACCGCTATTAGCGCATATTTTACGGCTCCTTTTCCCACAAACTCTGAAATCTGCCTTTTCTCTTTGTTAGACAGGTGGGGAGAACGTTTCGAAACTTCTGCGTAGGCTCTCTCCGCTGCTCCATCCATAACCTCGTCGAGGGTGATGTAGCGTCCTCTGCGGCTTGACATTCGGTACCCCGGAAGCCGAACCAGACTGTAGGCAAAGTGGGTGATTTTTGTTATGTAATCCACGTGACCAAGAGCACTCAAAGCAAGTTTCAACTGCAGCTGGGGAAGAGTCTGTTCC
>CAYVVO010000047.1:0-1603 GCA_964455275.1 uncultured Candidatus Bathyarchaeia archaeon
CTTAGTGAGATGGGATTCTTGGCTTCCCACCCAAAGAAAGAGGGCGTAAAGCTGAACTATTTTGAAACTACATCAAAGGGGTTCAAATTTCTTGACGCCTACCAGGTCCTAAAAAGCCTAATGAGTTAAAGCCTCTTTTTCAAGGTGTTGAATTTCATTTACAAATTCAAGTGTTGAGGGTTGAAGCTTAACTCTTCTATCATTTTCGTTTAGTTGAATGAAGTCGTATTCTCTTAAGAAGCTGACAGCTAGTTCCGCCTTAATTTTTGGTAGTGCAAGTTTTTTTGTGATTTCTTCCAATTTATGCCACTTGCCGTCCTTGAGAAACCACAGAATCTCATCGATAGCTAACATGTGTTACCCTCTGGAGAGGTGAGAGTTTGTTGCAGCGCATAAATATGTTGTGAATCTGATTTTCATATTATTCCTCAAAATCTTACAGAAGAATGATACAGATTTTCTAGAGTTTAGTTATAGAAGATAACTACAGAAAACTGGTAGGGAATTTCCTTTCTTACGGGTTTATATTAGTGAATAACTAAGTCCAGTCAACAAACCCAAGCACCTCAAGAAAACCGAAGAATCTGGCTCCGCAGGTGCAGGGAGGAAACAAGCAATGGAAAAAAGTGACATGAAAGAGTTCGTTGACGAGTTAAGGACCGATTGGAAAGATTTGTGGCGAAATCGGTTAGATGACAAGTTGAGAGCAGAGGGTATAGCTAAACAAGATTATTCGAAGCTGTTTATTGAGCGAGGAACCGTGATTATGGCAACAAGAGACTTCAAGCTTCTAGACTTCTTCGACATAGTGCAAGAATATCTGGATTTTGACGCAGCCAAAGCAGTTCCTCCAAATTCGACAATAGGCGGATGGGGCAAATTCGTCCGAAACAACATACATAAACAGAAAAAGCCAACCAGAAGATTTGCTCCGCCTAAACCAACCTCCAAAAAGTGTCAAAAACAAAAGAAGGGCTGAAGAGGCTGGATACACGCCAAACTACTGTAAACCACTCTACTACAATTTTTTCTGAGCTGCTTTTTTTATTCAAACAACATTTCTCAACCATCAAAATTGATGGCGGGCGGGACGGGATTTGAACCCGTGACCCCGAGCTCTCTCCCAGTTTCCCTGATAGGAGGCTTACACCAGCAGTTTCTGCTGTTCGTGCCCTATCCAAGCTAGGCTTCGGTAGAAAGCCAACATAGCTTTCTATACCCGCCCAGATTTTTTCCCGCCAAAACATCTTTTACATTTTGACTGTTATAACCGTAACGCCACAAAACACAGCACACGCCACCACGTTAATCAGGCAACATTTATGTCGAAGCTACGGTGTGAATATTTGGTGGCGGGGGTACCCGAGCCAGGTCTAATTAGCGGGTCAAACAGATCCCTTAGGAAATGGGGTATTACTTAAGATCCTCTGGCGCTGGCCTCAACGGGTTCTAATCCCGTCCCCCGCACCAGCGGACACATCCCACCTACCCCAACGTGAACAGATTTTTGATACATTATGGAAGATGAAGAAGGACGGCTACGCGGAATCCACCATCAAATCCACAGGCAAACGGCTAAGGATGATGGCGAGACATGGCGTAG
>CAYVVO010000048.1:0-26995 GCA_964455275.1 uncultured Candidatus Bathyarchaeia archaeon
GTTGCCCAGTCTCCCTCGTCTTTGTCAGCTCGGTACCCGTAACGTAAGCCGTCGTATCTTGCTAGGTTTGAGCTGGCTTCAGACATGGCGACGATGTAGTAGGCGGCAAGAGAGTGCTCAAGAGTGGGAAGCGAAGTTTCCTCGTAAGATGCCCCCAATTCCTCAAGCTTGTGAATGCCACTCCAAACATGCTTCTCAACAGCGTCACTTGTCCCCTCGCCGAAGAACTCTCTGGGCACACCAATCCTGAATCCTTCTACACTGTCCTTCAGGAGTTCAGTGTAATCTTTCGGCGCCACGTTCACGGAAGTTCCATCTTTGGAATCATGACCCGCAATAACCGTGAGAAACAGGGCGCAATCGTAAACGTCCTTTGCCATGGGACCGATCTGTTCAAGGCTGTTCGCGTACGCAATCAATCCGTAACGGCTAACCAACCCGTAAGTTGGCTTCAAGCCAACAACTGAACAGTAGCTGGCTGGGCAACGAATAGAACCTCCGGTGTCAGTTCCCAACGCTAAGACCGCCTCGTCAGTGGCGATGCACGCTGCGCTTCCCCCAGATGATCCTCCGGGAACCCGTGAAGTGTCCCATGGGTTGCGGGTTGGACCGAAGTAGCTGGTTTCGGTGGAGGAGCCCATGGCAAACTCGTCCATGTTTGTTTTTCCGATGATCACGCCGTCCTCTCGTTTGATCCGCTCGATGACTGTGGCGTCGTATGGGGGAACAAAGTTTTTGAGCATCCGCGAAGAGCAGGTGGTGGCTATTCCCTGTGTGCAGATTGCGTCCTTGACGGCTATGGCGACGCCCGCCAATTTTCCGACTGGTTTTCCCTCGGAGATTTTTCTGTCGATCTGTTTGGCTTTTTTGAGGGCTTCTTCTTCGGTTAGGGTGACGTAGGCGTTGATGTTGTCTTCTAGATTGTGGATTGTTTCAAAAACGGCGTGGACGCATTCTTCGGCTGTGGCTTCGTTGCCCCGTATCTTCTGGATGGTTTCTCGGGCGGTTAACTCCTGTAGCTTCGGCATTTCTTTCGTGCCTCCTAAACGATTCTGGGGGCTTTGATGAATTTTTTCTCTTTTTTGGGGGCGTTTCTGAGGGCTTCTTCTGTGGGCAGCGAAGGCGTTGTTTTGTCTTTCCGGGAGACGTTCTTGAGGTCTAAAACGTGGTATGTGGGTTCAACTCCCTCCGTGTCCACCTCGTCGATCTTTTTGAAGTAGTCGAGGATTTCGTTGAACTGCTCGGTGAAGAGAGTCTTCTCTTTGTCGGAGAGCTCTATGTGGGCGAGCCAGGCGATGTGCTCAACTTCCTTCTTTGACAGATGCTTTCTTTTCATGTTTCACTCCTTCAACACTAGAACTGGAGGCAACCAGCTACTACACAAACGTAACCATTCTATGTCAAGGTCTTCTCTGGAATACTTTTAACTCTTCTGCACAGTGAAGCATGCCCAAAGGTTTCTGACTGCCTATCCACAGAAGCGAAACCTGCTGTGTGACTCTGGAACTTGAAATATATACGTGAAATTCAGAAATCTTTTATTGCTCAGAATCGGAATCTGAACCGAGCACACGCAACTCCTATCAAGGTTGAATATTAGCGTTCCCACCCACACGCCAATTCGCCTTTTTTGCGTGTGCTCCACACCCCCCTGCATTCTGTTTGATGTACGCCTTTTTGGGAAACTTGTGCTTTGGCAAAAAAGAAAAGGCTGTTTTCATCAATCTTCTGTTATTATGTTTCTAATATGTTCTTTTTTTGGGGTGTTTTCTGTGTTAGAGGGTTTGTCTGTTTTTGTGTGTGGCGGTTTATTCGTATCTTCGTCTTCTGATGATGAAAACAACAACGGAAACCCCTGCGACACCGCCAACTCCGCCTATTATGTAGAGCATGTACTGGTTTAGCCACGTGTCGGCTACCTTGAAGGAGGTTGAGTTGCTGTATGCTGCGCTTCTGGATGCATCTTCGGCTATGTGGGCGTGAACCCGCCACATTTCTATCGAGTCGGGTTTCCAGTTGACCAAGTATGTTCCATTCGAGTCTGTGGTTGCGGTTTGTTTGATTGTGCTGTTGGAGGCGATGAAAGTTACGGTGACGGTCAGGTTCGCCACTCTGGGGTAAACAAATCCTGTCACGGTAACGTTGTCTCCGATGGTTAGGCTCCTCGAGGTTATGTTGCAGGTTATGGACATGAGCATCTTCTTCACTGTGAATTTCAGGTAATCACTGGATGCGGCAAAATAGGTTTCGCTTCCATTCCAGCTTGCCCAGACGATCCATTTTCCAGTTTGGTTCAGAGAGTAGACATCCCTGAAGTTCCCTGAAGAGTCTGTGGGCACCAATCTGGACACTGCAGTGTTGTTCGATGTGTAATTCAATATTGCATCGTTTGCAGCAGCAGAATCTAGCACAGTAGAACTTAACGTGGAATTCTTCAACATCGCGTAGGTTAAGGTCACGTTTGTTTCGCTTACCGGAGTTGAACCTGTCACGGTGATGTTTTCGCCATAATAAACAACTGGAATCGACAGCTCCAAGGTTATGTTTGCCCAGTTCTTCACCTCATAACTGCCCAAGACCTCTGCGCTGTTTCCGCTGGTGTCACGCGCCAAAACCGTGTAATTGACTACCGTTCCGGCTGGTTGCCCTGGGATTGTTCCTGTGTAGGTTCGGTTCTGGGACGCAATCATTTCTGCGGCGTTTGATGTTGTCCAGTTGTTGCTTGTGTAATTCAGGGTCACCGTTTCCAGGTTGGCTTGTTCTTCTATGTGGGCGGTTATGCTTGTCTCATTGTCTGGTTTCACCTTCTCCACGGGGTCTACTAGTGTCAACTCTGGGGCGCCGAAATCAGTTTTAACCATGAAGTTTATGGTGCCCTCTCCATGCTCAGCTATGAATGCGAGGTGATAAAGCAGGTTTCCTTCAACAGGGGCGGTGAAGTTGATCAGCATGTCCTCTCCCGGATACTCGCAACTCGCCATCGCCTCATTGTATCTGAGCCCATCGCTGTCCAGGTTGTATCCGCCGTAGTTTTCTGAACTGTCACCGTATAGTGCCGGTTCCCAAGCTAGAGGCACACCATTCAGCGAGGCTTTTTCATCTTCTGACGGGTTCGTCATGATGTAAAGTCGGGCTTCGTACATGTCAAGGGTGTCTGGCACTTCAACAATGACTTCGACACGGCTGCTTGTGGCGTTGAATTCGTATGCCCAAGTCGTTTTTTCAACCGGCTCATCGTCTACTTTTCCCTCCATGTAACGTTGATGCCATATGCCTGTTTCAACGTGCTCAATCAACATGAAAGTCGCAGCCTCAGCCCCATCGCTCTCTCGGGCATCGTTCTTTACGCAGAAACTGTAGTCGCCGGTCTGCTCAGGGATGAAGAACGGGTGGTCAACCGTCGTGCCTAAGTGCTCAGGTAATCCCGCTGCCTCAGTGTGGTAGGACTCGAGTTCTCCAGAGGGGTTGTAAACAAAGATGTCGTAATCTGTCTTGTTTAATGTGGGGGAGGGGTCGATCCAGTTTCCGTAACAGTAAACACGGTAAGCTGAGCCCGCCTCCAAAGGATAAACGTAAGTCCAGTCGGACCCTATCGGAATCTGAGACGCATTAATTCTGACAGGAAGAACAGGCTTGTTTATGTATGTCCAGTTTCCGAGATCGTATGGAACCGTGGGCTCCGCTGAAGCATGAGCAACTGGCGGAAAAGGCAGTGGCGCTATCCCAGTCATGACGAAGATTAGAACAATGATGCATAAACCGAACCCTTTAGTTAACCACCCACGCAACGACTATTCCTCATTAGCAATTTGTATATCTGAATTGGATTATTGTATAGCAAGATTGTAGATAATGGGTAAAAATGGTTATGAAAAGAGAGTAACTACCCGAAATATGGATTAGTTTGTCTGACCTAGATTCAACACACGAACCCTAGGAAGTAACCTGCGACTAGGCGTCAGTTGCACAGGTTACGCACAGTTTTTTTTATGAACAATCGATCGAGTAAACTTGTTGGAGGAATAGCATTATGTCCGCTGATGATGAGGAAACTTACGATGAGGAAGAAGAAGAGACCAAGCTTCTTAACGCTGAAGAGGTTACTTTGATCGCCACAAACTTCTTGAAGAGGCTGGGAAACAAGCAGGGTCTCAAGCCGATCAAAGCCTCCCTAGAAGAAGACATTTATATTGTTGAGGTGGGGCTAGCCAAGAAGACTGCAACTGTGCAGATCGACGCCACCACCGAGCAAATCAAAGAATACGAAATCAAAGACAAAGAACAAGAGACTCCCTCCTCTTCATTTCTTCCTCTCACGCCAAAAAACATACTGCTCATAGCCGGAATAGCAGGCGCATCTGTCGTTGTTTCCGCTTTTTTGGGGATACAATCGCTCCTGCTTAGCATACTCTAACTGTACGCATGAATCCTTTAAACACGTCTAGCAACTGTTCTGTTCACCTTCTTGGAAAAACAGAAAAAATACTGTTTTCAACAATGAACCTCTATTAGGCTCCTGATATAGTTCTGTTCTGTGTAGGCTTTAGCACCATTTGAGGATTTGTTCTGGAATTTTGGAGAGCGGCAATATTTTTTCTACGCTGCCTTGTTGTATGGCTGTTTTGGGCATGCCAAACACTGTGCAGGTTGCCTCGTCCTGGGCTATGGTTCTTCCTCCCCTCTTCTTGATGGCTTTCATGCCAGACGAACCATCCCGCCCCATCCCCGTCAGAATCACCCCAATCGTCTCTGACCCATAAATTTCCGCCGTAGTTCTCATCATCGGATCAACTGCGGGTCTCACACCATATTTTGTGGGTCCACAATCAAGCTGTATTCGCCCATCTCTAGTAACCGTCATGTGGTAGCCGCCTGGAGCAATAAGAGCCCGCCCCTGACTGATGACGTCTCCGTCTTCGGCTTCTTTAACTTCAAAACTGCAAAGACGATCCAGTCTTTTTGCGAATGAATGGGTGAATCCAGAGGGCATATGCTGCACAATCAATATCGGCGGCGTGTTTTTTGGGAGTTGACCCAGAATTTCCTCCAGCGCGGGAGGACCCCCTGTTGAGGCTCCGATTGTGATTATTTTCTCTTTGACTTTTTGTTTGATTCTGACCGGAGAACAGGTTTCAGGTTCGTGGGTAACGATTTTGGCTTGCGCAGCGGTTTTGATTTTATCCACAAGTTCGCTTCTCACTTTCTCTATGTCAAGCGAGATTTGCCCTGACGGTTTGGGTATGTAGTCAACGGCTCCAAGTTTAAGCGCTGTGAAGGTTGTTTCTGCTCCCTCTTGGGTAGCAGCACTCAACATTATGATGGGTAGGGGATGCTTCTTCATTATCCGTTTTAGTGTTGTCAACCCGTCCATACGCGGCATATTAACGTCCAGAGTGATTACATCGGGGCGGAGCTGAGAAATCTTTTTTAAGGCATTAAATCCGTCAAACGCTGTGCCCACAACAGTCAATTGCGGGTCCGAATTGATCATGTTCGTAATGATTTTTCGCATGAAAGCAGAATCGTCAACCACTAAAACTCGCAAAGCTATTTTTCCGCCTCAATCACCGTTTACGTTGATTTAGAAAGGAAACAAAACAGAGGGGTAAAAAGGGTGTGAAAGTTGTCTTCGCTTTGTTGTTCAAGGACATCTGGTATTGCAGTCAGATGGCAGGTATCTTCTTGGCTGTGGGAGACTTCGTGGCTGCTGTTTTTCCCTGTTCTGGTAGGTCCTCTTTGACATCAGAGATTATTTTGGCTAGGTCAAGGATGACTATGAGTTTTTCTCCTTGTTTTCCGACACCCACCAAGTAATCATCCAATTTTTTGGTGACTTGCATGTGTCTCTCTATGTCTGCTCCCGCAATAGTTGAAACCTCTGTTACAGTGTCAACTACGACGCCCACTGCAGCCTTGCCCAATTCGATGACGATGATTTTCTCGCCTCCACCTTCTGTCTCCTCTATGTTGAGCCGCTTCCTAAGATCCATCACTGTTATTATCTGACCTCTAAGATTGGTTACGCCCTCAATGTATCTGGGGGCTCCTGGAACAGGGGTCACAGCCTGCACATCCCTAACCTCCCTAACCTGCTCTACTGGCACGCCGTAGTTCACGTCGCCGACAGTGAAGTTGACTATTTGCACATCTCCAGTCGCTGCCATGGTAAACGCCCTCTACTGCCACAGTTGTCTGAAATTCTTGACTTCCGTCACGATTTTCTTGGACAGTTCTATGACGTTAACGACCTCTTCCTGAACCTTTGTGGCTGCAACCGCCACCTCTTCTGTTGCTGCTGTCTGTTCCTCGATGCTTGCTGCAGTTTCCTCTGATGCAGACGCGGATTCTTCTGAGAAGCTCGCAACCTGCTCGATTACGCTGCCTACGTCCTCAAGGTATTTAATGCTCTCTTGAACCGCTGTTTCCAGCTTTTTGGTTACTCCCAAAATCTCTTCCATCGATGATGCTACTTGTTGAGAGCCGGTAACCGTTTCGTTAACATTTATGTCTCCGTCTTTAGCTGCTTGGTCCGCGCTCTTTGACATAGTGCCGGCTCTTTCTCCAGCTTTTGTTATAGTGTCGATTGATTCGACGGAGGTCTTAGCTGCAGTTCCTGCTTGGCCTGCAAGTTGTTTGACGGCATCAGCTACAACCGCGAATCCACGGCCTGCTTCACCCGCCCTGGCTGCTTCGATAGCTGCGTTCAGAGCCAACATGTTAATTTGTCCTGCAATCTGTGAGATGTCGTCTGCTAGTCCGGCTACGCTTTTGACTGAGGCGTTTACTTCACTTATGGTTGTTCCCACGTCGCTGGATGCTTCTTTGATTGCACCTAGGGATTTTAGCGCTAGTTTTCCGCTTTCGCTGGCGTTTTGTGCTAACTTGTTAGATGACTCTACGATTTTGTTTACTTCAGTTGTGTTTGTGTTGACATGACCCATTTTCTGCATAAGGACTTGAACGTTCTTTGCCGTTTCTTGGGCAAGCTTTGAGAGACTCTGTGCTCCGTCAGAAACGTTCTGTGAAGCTGCCATTACCTGTTGCATAGTGTTACTCAATCTTTCGGCTGCATGTGCCGATTGGGTCCCCATAGTGCCTATGCTCTCTGTTGTCTTCAATATCTCTCCTGAAAGACCTTCAATGTTATCGGCTACCGTGGCACTGTACTGGATTAACTCCTTTGTACTATTCAGCGCATTCCTCAACTCAGTTATATCTGCAATAGTCTCTACTGCGCCGATGAGTTTGCCTTTTTTATTAAAAAGCGGTGAACCAGTACACCGGACATGCCATTGTCCATTAGAAACTGTCTCAGCAGTCTCTGGCTTCTTGGTTTTCATTGCAATAGCACAAACGCACTTGGGCGATTGGCAGTCTTTGGTCTTGAACAGGCTGTAACACTTCTTGCCAACAAGCTCGTCAGAAGTAGACCCTAACTGGCTAGCGCCATACTCGTTGATGTAAGTGATGCTAAAGTCCTTGTCAATGGCTATAATAGGTGTTTGGACCCCTCCAAGATATTGCGCTTGTTGCGCAGTCTTCTCCGCCTCGTTCTTGAGAGAGGTTATGTCAACCAAGTACTCTACTGCACCGATGACTTTGCCGTTTTCATCAAGAAGCGGTGAACCAGTGTTCCAAATACGCATGTCCCCGGATCTTGTCTGGGCAGTCGCTTGTTTCTTGTTTTTCATTGCAATAGCACAAACGCACTTGGGCGATTGGCAGTCTTTGGTCTTGAACAGGCTGTAACACTTCTTGCCAACAAGCTTGTCAGGAGTAGATTTCAGCATTTTTGCGCCAAAATCATTGATGTAAGTGACATCAAAGTCCTTGTTGATGGCCACAACAGCCCCCTGAACGCCTTCCAGATACTGAAGATAAGCGCCTGCTGTTTCGTCTACTTGTGCTGTTTTAGACATAACGCGTTTTTTCCTCCTTACCCCACTAGTGCAAAAAAGACGAAAAAAAACTATTAGATTATGTGCATAGGTTTATCTGACAGACAACTTTGAAATTCAAGGCTGAATAATTTCTGTGCACTTTAGTTCATTGCCGAATTTGAGAAGGGTTACCTTTTGTTTTTTAGTTGGAATAACCAATCAAAAGTTATCTTGGATCAGTTTTTCGCAGAAATCAAACTTGGTTTTCTAGGCAAAGTAGCTGGTGAAGGCTTCTTGTAAACGCGACATCTGGAGTTGATGCCCACAAGTTTTTCGTTCGCTTCGCCCTTCACAAGCTCGGTCTTTCCCGTTATGAGATACCCGCCGCTTCTTAACGAATCGTAAAAATTCGTGTAAATCTTGTGCTGTATCTCTTTTGAAAAGTATATTGTAACGTTCCTGCACAAAATCAGATCCAAGTTCCGACGTTGTGGAAGGGTCATCAAATCTTGCTCTTCGAAATGAACAAGCTGCTTAACAAAGTCTTTCACCTTATAAAGGTCATTGTCAAACTCGAAATATCTGTTAAGTAGCCTTTCTTCGACACCCTGAACCATTCGACTGTCATACTCGCCGCTCTTAGCCTTTGCTAGAGCAGTTCTGTCAAGGTCTGAGGCATAGATGCTAACTCGGCAATCCTTCGATCGCCGTTTCAACATCTCATGCGCCAAAATAGCCACGGAATAAGGCTCTTCGCCAGTGGCGCATCCCGCGCTCCAAATTCTAACCCATCTTTTAGAAGCTAAAAGTTCGGGGAGAATCGATTTCTTCAGAAATGAAAAGACATCAGGGTCCCTGAAGAATTTTGTGTAGTTTATGGTGATGTCGTTGACAAGAAGGTCATATTCGTTCGGATTTGCTCTCAAATATCGAATGTAATTAGAGTATGTTTCTGTTTCGGTTGCTGTCAGCCTAATCTTCAGTCGTCTCTTCAAGTAAGATTCACGGTAACATTCAAAGTTTATGTCCGTAGCCTCATGCAGCACTCTCTTAAGCTTCTCAAAAGCGACAGTGTCTAAGAAATTTTTGCCAGAAGCCGACAGACCCATCCCCGCACCCCCGCCATCAAGTAAATCCCTGAGCGTCTAGATAGCAGTTATGAACGCTCGTTTCGTATGGATGCTCTTCATTGCAAATAATGATTAACCGTTTTTGTGCAAAAATAACTGAGCAAAACATACCCAGAACTCTGCCAACTATCCGTATAGACTGTGTTCCTCCAAATCATTCAGATTTGCAGAATGTATATTGGCTGGCTTTGATCAGAGCCGAATAATCTTGTTCCAACCATTGTTGACTCTTTTTGACAAGCAATTTTTGCAGTTCTACGCTAGGAAACATCACTAGAGCTCCCCCGGTTTCGCTGCTGCTCCGCTTGAAGCACCCCTCAAAAATCAAGGCGACATCCGATGCTAAATCTTGCTTAACCAGAAAATTGTCGAGAATTGCGCCAAAAGAATCGATAACTAAGTGGGATGGCATTGGAACCAGTTTGATGCCGACAAAATCAGCAATTGCACTGAGAAAAGAGCAGATCATGATTGATCCCAGTTCTTCTATTGCTGATGCTTCCATTTCTGGGTCAACCTCTTCCGGGGATGGTGACATTGTCATCATTGCGGCGATCTTCTTTGCTTCCTCCGCCTCCAGAACCAACAACATGTCACAATCGGCTTCTCCTCTCAGTTGCATGTAAATCGCTACCGTGAGCTGATCGTGCTTTCCATATGTTTTTGGTATAAGATGCGACGGAGCAGTGTGAAGCTTAGGCACTTCTATCACTATATGTTCACTAAATATCTCTGAAAGAGCAGTAGTTGCACGTCCTGCCCCCATACTTCCCAGTTCTAACAATATTCCGAGATCCAGTTCTTTTTCAGCAGTAAACCCGTCAATCGTCTCTGGGTCTCCGTTTTCCTCTATTTTTTGCGGCATCTTTTTGTTCATGTTCTTAGCCATTACCTGTCACCCATTTTTTCGCTTTCTCAGTTAACACATTCTGTAGTTGTCTGCTTGGGAACATCATGAGAATACCGCTTATGTTGCCGTCAGCACGTTTGAAATAGGTGTCAAAGACTATTGCCCTGTCCGAAGCAAGCAACTGTTTTATGAGGAAACTGTCAAGTATCGCGTCGAAGGAATCAACAACCCGTTGGGGAGGATTAGGGACCAGATTTACGCCAGTGAAATCGGATAGTGCAGTTAGAAATGAGCCAATTACAATGTTACCCAGTTCTTCTATTGCTGATGCTTCCATTTCTGGGTCAACGTCTTCTGGGGATGGCGCCATAATCATCATTGCGGCGATCTTCTTTGCTTCCTCCACCTCAAACAGGAGCAACATGTCGCAATCGGCTTCTCCTCTCAGTTGCATGTAAATTGCTGTTGTAGGTACGTCGTGTTTTTGGTAGAACTTTGAAACGAGATGCGGTGGCAAAGTGTGGATTTTTGGAACCTCTATCAAAATTTGTTCTTGAAAGATTTCGGACAGTGACGTAGCTGCGTTTCCTGCACCTATGCTTCCCAATTCTAAAAGTATTCCCAAATCCGCGCCTTTGTCAGAAGCCCAAACGTCTGTTTCTGATACGCTTTTTTTCTCTGAAACAGAACGATCCGTAATGTTCTCAGTCATATTTCCTTCACCTCCCCATTTCCATTTCGTACACACACTGAGCCATCAGCAACATTGAAGGAAACTCTTCGACCATAATTTCCCCTAACATCTTCGGCTAACAGCCTAACTCCCTCCGCTGCTAGTGCCTGTCTTACTGCTTCAATATTCTTCTCACCAATATTCAATGTAATAGATCTCATGTTTGGAAACATGTTTGCACCGCCCACCATTTTGGCTGATAAAGCAACACTGCTTTTTCCCATTTTTCGGAGGGCTTCGGTCAAGGCTGGAACTGCCGTGTCAGCGTACTTTAGAGGGAAAGACTTGTTGTGGGTTACGCTTGAGCTAGGTAACATAATGTGCGCTAATCCACCGCATTTGTTTATGGCGTCATGGATACAAACGGCAACGCACGATCCAATATTCGTTACCAAGGCAACTGGTCGGTCTTCAACTTTCATATCCGCCATGTTAACCCGTACTTCCTCTATAGGCGTAGCGGCATGATTTTGAACAACCACAGATTGAGAAAATTGAGATGCAAAATGTTTCTTCGTTGCTGTGGGTGAATTCACGCTGTTTTGTGGAATTTTGGTCAGATTGGCACCTAACGTGTTGATTGAAAACAGCCGTTGAAAAAGAGGTGTCCACAAATGGTGCGCCTCAGCAATACTTGGACAAAACTTCTAAGACTTTGTGGGGTTTGAAAGGCTTGGTGACGAAATCTTTTGCTCCTGATTTCAAGGCTTCAACGATGAGGCTTTGTTGTCCCATGGTGCTGCACATTACGCACGTCGCCGATGGTTCTTCTGCCATGATTTTTTTGAGCGCTTCAATTCCGTCTTTAGCCATTGCTCCAGCGGGCATTACTATGTCCAACAAAACTAGGTCTGGTTTGTGTTGTCGATATAGTACTATTGCTTCGTCTCCGGTTCCTGCTTCAGCGATTACTTCGTGTCCTGCTTGGAGGACGATTCGTTTTAGTACGTTTCTCATGAATGAGGCGTCGTCGGCTATTAGGACTCCTGCCATGGTTGTTTCTCTCCAAAACCTCTCAGCTGTTTTGTGGTGTTTTTGTGTAGTCTTTTCATTAGGTTCCCACCTACCTTCGATTAGTAGATGAATAAGCAATAAAAATATTATGTCTTAATATACCCGATTACTGAACATTAGCAATGAACCCTAACATCAATCAAGTTTAAGAGAACCCTCAACAACAAGCACTAAACAATATATCTAATGACTTTGCTCCCAGTCTGTTGCCGCAACCATTTTTCGCTTACAAAACCCCACTTGAAGGCGTTACCCTCAACATGCAAAACTAGCAGAAGATCCGAATCTTCAAGCTTAGTATATTCCACCAAAACATCATACAGATTTCGAGAAATCTCAAAATCCAAATCGAGTACTTTATTATCCTCTAATCTTCTTGCACTAAAAACCGCGCTATACATCTTCTTTCCCTCGGAACAGTGAACATTTACCCTATTAACATGATACACTTTACTTTCATACTTCAAAATGACGTGACGGGCATTCTCTGACCGCGTTTCAACTCTTCCCTTCATATCAAATCAACTGATGGAATCCACTAGCACCCACCAAAAATAGGTCCACATACCAGTTAAGCGATATTTCCGTTATCGATGCATTTCGAAAAACGATTGGTAAAAACCAGTTCCAATTCCCTGCATATACGCCAGTGAGAAAGAATCTGCAAAAGCATAATCGCGAGGATTCTTTACCCTAAAATCGCGGCTAAGCTATGGGAAAGGTGGACCTGTTCTCTGCAAAGTTTGAGTGATACGAACTTTTTTACCTTTTATTAGCGAGGTTCTAGGCTTGTCCAGTCTTTCCGTTCTTTTCTTGACCGATGAAATAAGGGAGATCTAAAACTGGAATCACTCGACCATTCCCGAGAATAGTGAAACCGCTGTATCCTTTAGCGTTTATCATAGTTTTGGCCAGAGGTTTAATCATTATTTCTTGTTGACCGATAACGGAGTCTACCGCAAGGCCCACCTTTTCGTCTTCGTTGTTTCCATGTGTTACCAGAACTTCAAGAGATTCTGTCTCATCAGCGCCTTTGAGACCTAGTATATCGTGCAAGTGAAGAAGATGAAGCACATGTCCACGTACCACTATCGCCTTGAAACCTCCAAGCGACTTTACCTGCTCTCTATCCACACAAACTATTTCTGACACTATACTGGTCGGAATCGCGAATGTCTGATTCGAGTCTTTGACAAGAAGAGACGTGACAATTGCTAATGTCGGCGGCAATCTAAGGCTTATTTTTGTTCCTACACCAACATGCGTCTCCATATTCACTGAGCCGCCGAGGGCAACTGTCTTCGTCTTGACAACATCCATTCCCACTCCTCTACCGCTCGTCTCAGTGACTGTCTTTGAGGTAGATATTCCAGGCAGAAAAATTAGGTTCGTAAGCTGTTCACTGCTCATCTTTTCAGCTTCAGCCTCTGAAAGGAAACCCTTCTTTATCGCAGATTTTTTGACTTTTTCTGGGTCAATACCTGCGCCGTCATCTGATACCTCAATGATTACTTGTTCTCCCTTACGTTTCGCGACCAATCTTATTGTTCCGGTTGGGTCTTTGCCACAATTTCTTCTTTCGTCAGATGATTCTATTCCGTGATCAATACTGTTTCTGATTATGTGTATCAGCGGCTGGCCGATTTCATCCAGCACTGTTCTGTCCACTTCGATTTCTCTGCCTTCAACAATGAGGTTTATTTTCTTTTCTTTCTTCCTCGCCAAGTCTCTTACAAGTCTTGGGAACCGATCAAAGATTTGGCTGACAGGAACCATTCTGATCTGCATCGCTAGGTCCTGAAGATCAGCAGTGAGTCTGTCAATGTTTCCGGTGAGGCGTCTTAAGCCGTCATTTTTTAGGTTGGAGGTGGTTTGGAGCAGCGCAATCTTGTTTATTACCAGTTCTCCTGTCAAATTCATTAATTTGTCTAGTTGTTCGAAATGTACTCTGACCGTTTGAGCTGTCTGGGCGTCAATCGTGGGCTTAGATTTGTTTTCAGCTTCAATTTTTTGTGCAGCTTCTTTATGTTCAGAAGAATCTATGTCAAATGAGTCAACTTGGACTTGATCTACTTCGCAAACTGACTTGGCGCAATCTTCAATTTGTTTTTTGCTGGATTTGGTTAAGAAAAAAATTTTGACTTCTGATCCTATTTCCTTCGCAGCGTTATCCTGTATCTTCGGGGTAGTCTTGACTATTTTTCCTTTCTTTGCAAGATTTTCTAACACCATGTTTGCTCTTAACGACTTGAAAATGCAATCACCACTAAACCTGACAGCAACCAGAAAGCATTTTTTGCCAGCTTTCAAGGCTTTTTTGATTTTCTTTCTCTCTTTCTCGCAGAGACCTATGTCCGTTTCTTGGTGAGAAGGCTCCTGAGGTGAAGTTGCTTCATGGTTTGGAGCGGTGTCTTGTGTTCTTTTGGAAAACTTTTGCATTTTCTTCACAAATGGTTTGGTTTCAATTTTTTCATCGGTTCCGTTTTGTATGTTCTCCAGTCTTATTGTCAAAGCGTCAATGCATTCTAGTAGAACATCTATCAGATCGCTTGAGACTTCGCCGCCTTTCCGTAAGCCGTCAAAAACGTCTTCCATTGCATGGGATAGGTTTGAGAGGTCTTTGAATCCCATCATCCCAGAGGAGCCTTTGAGCGTGTGGGCTGACCTGAAAATGTTGTTTAGGGCATCTGTGTTTTTTGGGTCTTTCTCCAAAACTAGAAGTGATTGGGTTAAGGTCTCTATGTGTTCTCTGGCTTCTTCTATGAATGCATCCTTGTATTGTTCCATATCCAAAGACAATCTTTACGCCTCTTTTTCGTGGAGTTACCTGTTTATGCTGTCTAATCTGGTGTGTTTGTCCCAAATTTTGCTGGGTAGAAATTATTTAATCATGTGTGTAACTGCGTGCTACGTCTAGGAGGCGAGATGTTGTGTGCTTCAGTGATAGCGCCGAAAGCCAGTGGCGTTAATGTGAACGTGGGATGTTGGTTATGTTTTTGTGTTTTGGATTGTTTTGTTTGAATTTGGGGTCTGATTGTTAATACTTATGCAGAAGTTGTAGTGTTGTTTTGAGGTTTTAAACCGCAAAGAGAATATTGAATCATACGACATAATATACTTATTTGAGGTGCAACATCTATTGTTTGTCCAAAAAGTGGGTGGAAACTGCAGTGTCTAAAAACAAGGACAAAATCAATCGTCAGCAAAACGGAAGGGCAATCATTCTCTGGTTAAGTCAACTCTTCAACTTTGTGTCCCTCGTCTATATCTCCCTCTCCACCCACTTCAAAACTCGATCTAAACCCGTCAAGGAGGTGGGAAGTTTATGAGAAAAATTCTGCAAAATCGTTTGGCTTTGAGCACTGTGGTAACAACGCTTATCATACTGGTAATTTCAGTTCTGCTCGCCGGAGTAGTCAGCTACTTCGCAATCAACGTCACCAGCACGCGAGTCCAAGAAGAGAGCTTGCACATAACAAAGCATCACGTATGGCACAACGGTAGCAGCCGGGCTCTAGCCAGCTTGATGATAATCAACACGGGTGGTAGAGACATAGTAATCGACAAAATAAGCGTAAGAGGACAGGAAAGTGACTGGAACTCTTCAACGACAAACAAATTCGTAACATACTGTAGAACAGATGCAACTGTATCTGCCGACTTACCGTATGTTGGCGCATTCATCAGAGATGGTTCAAACACAACTGTTGCCATAGGTCCGACTGATACCTTCAACTTCACAGTGGCTACAGACGACTTGGTTCTTAAATCTGGTTACACAATGCTAATCTTCATCGAAAACCCAGACAGCATTTCAATCAACGACATCGGCCTAACCGTGTCTATAGAGATTTTCACTGCTCAAGCAATGTATTACAGAGAGTCCAACGTGGAAGCAGTAACATAAAATCTTTCCCTCCTTTTTTTGGGAATTCAATTTTTGTATGAAAGATAAAGTTAATTCCATTTCAGTGAAGTATGTGTAGTTCATTTCTACACACAAAATATCATATCTAATTTCTGACCTATCGAGTTGCCGGAGATAAAAATGAGGGACATTCGAAGAAATCGTTTGGCTTTGAGCACTGTAGTAACAACGCTGATCATACTAGTGGTTTCAGTTCTGCTCGCCGGAGTAGTCAGCTACTTCGCAATCAACGTCACCAGCACACGAGTCCAAGAAGAAAATATTCACATGGCAAAACAGCACGTATGGCACAACGGCACCACACAAGCACAAGCAGCTTTCATACTGATCAACACTGGCGGTAGAGACTTAGTAATTGACAAGATAAGTGTTCGAGGACAGGAATCCGCTTGGACCGACGTGTTTTACAATACAACTCAAGCTTCCATCTCAGCTGACTTGGCATACAACGAAACCTTAAGTGACCTCGGATTAATTGCCACATACAATTTCACCGTAGCTAGCAGCGACATTACTGTAAAATCAGGCAACACCATCATAGTCTACATTAACAACCCTGACAGCATCTCAGTGAACGACATCGGCTTAACAGTCGGTATGACCGTTCACACTTCGCAAGCAATGTATTACAAAGAGTGCAACGTAGAAGCCGCAACATAAAACAATCAATCTCCCCCTTTCTTTTTTTTGCCCTATAATGTGTAGTTGTGTTCTACGTACAAATCATCTTATCCCGTCAAACAAAAACATGTTTCTTTAAAACAACTGGTTCATCCAAAGGAGGAAAAACCGAGGGAATAGACGCCAGTGAGGCAAAGTCCTCTAATATTAGTCTAGAATGGTCGGAGTGAAAAATGATTCAAAAAAGTCTTAAGCGAAGAGTCAAGAGATTCTGTCTATCAAAGAAAGCTCTAGCCATTCCCATAACATTTCTGATACTATTCGCCTCCCTCCTCGGCGTAATCTCAATCACATACTACTTTGCAGTTTCCAAAATCAACGTTAACAACCAAATCCTCCAGATTTCATCTGCAAAACAGAACATGAACGCCATAGAAAAGAGCCTCCAGCTCGTTGTCTGGCAACCAGGCTCCTCCAACACCCTCGAATTCGACGACTGCGGCGGAACACTGAAAACTGAACCTTCCGCGAACCTGTTAACCATAAACGTCACAGACGACACATTCTACGAAGTCATTTTCAATTCCTCGGTTGGCGGTTTAATCTATGAATTGCCATACTCCCAATCTGCTGACACTGGACTCTATTTGAAGGGCACCAGCCAAGTTGTCGGGAACAAAAGTGGCGCGGTAATGACGCAGCTCTACATAGAAAGCGGTGAAGAGCACCCTGAAATCGTGCTTCGCTACCGCCCCATGGTCTCCTCAGCCACAGGAGGAACCGAAAACGGCAAACCCGTCAACAACGTGCGCATATACATCGTGAACCTAAATTCTTCCCAGGACCTTGAGACGGTAGGAAAGATTCCGATAAAAGTTTCCTGCGTGAACACTACAACCTGTGTTAACAGTTACAACCTATCCTATTCACCAGAATCCCTGACTGTACAAGTGACTTTAAGCGAACGACAGGCTCAGGTTTCTGTTCCCATCTCAGGCAACGAGAATGGCGCAATAATCAACGTAGAATTGGTTGTGAGCAACACGAAGATTGAAAGATGGGAGCGATAAAGCAGTGCCTTCGATAATTCCCAGCTACGTCTACACCTTTTTCGCCCTAAGCGTAGTTGGCACACTGCTGATCTGCACATTCAGCGCTTTCGCCGTCTCCATGAAACAGGACGTTGAAACAGAACAGCTCAAAAATCTGTTAGAGTATGTGGCTGCGGAAAGCTGCGAGCTCATCTCAACCACCACTACCAACAACTCGACAGTAACCGTTAGACTAGTCTTGCCTCTTCGTGTGGGCGAAAAGGGATACTGGATCCAGCTCAGAAACGATTCTTCAAGTGCCTGGATTGAAGGTGGCTTGGGAACCACTCCAGTTCAAACCAGCCTCACCGTATTTGTACCTGGGGTAGTTGCCGCCTCGGGATTGTACACTAGTGGGTACGGTTTTGCGGAATTGGAGTGTCAAATCCAAGGAACTGTAACATTTTTGAATCTCTCAGAGGTGTCATGAAAATGAAACGTGATAAAAAGAAGAATAAAAAAGAAGACAAAGAGGCAGGAAAGACGTCTGCAGAGGATTTGATGGGTGAGTTAATGCTTCTCCGGCGAGGAACACCTGAAGGCTACAGGGAGCTGGAGACATACCCGCTGAATCCTCCCTTTGCGTATGCTTGTGTAGTTCAGGACGAGGACACAGCAGAGTACCTCTACATCGTCGACGAGTTAACGTTGGCAAAAGAGGAAAGGGACGCCTACAAAAGGTTGAAAAACATTCTGGGATACGAGTTAAAGGCTCCTGAACCTGAAGAAACCTTGGTCGAATCTTTCAACACGCAGGTTCCTGAAATACTGAAGAAACATCAGAAAGTCACTGGAGCAATCAACGAGATCGGACTTCGCAAGATCAGCTATTATCTTGAGAGGGATATGGTAGGCTACGATAAGATAGATGCCTTCATGTATGACCATTATGTTGAAGACATAAGCTGCACCGGAATAAACAAACCGATTTACCTGTGGCACAGAAAATATGAGAACATAAAAACCAACATTATCTACCCCGAAGCGGAAGAGCTGGACAACTTTGTCATGAAGGTAGTCCACAGAGCAGGTAAACACGTCAGCATAGCCTACCCAATCGTCGATCTGACTCTGCCCAAAAAACATCGGCTAGCAGTCTCCTTTGGCAAAGAGACAACCCCGGCTGGAACCAGCTTCACGATAAGGAAATTCAGAGAAGACCCGCTCACAATAATTGACTTGATAGAAAACGAAACCATCGACGAAACAATAGCAGCCTACCTATGGCTCTTAATGGACAACAAGATGTCAGTTATGATCGCCGGAGCCACAGGAGCCGGAAAAACAACAGCACTAAACGCCATCGCATGCCTAACAAACCCAGAATACAAAATGATATCCATCGAAGAAGTTGCAGAAATCAACTTAACCCACGAAAACTGGACCTCAACCATTGCACGACCCGGATTCGGATCTGAGAAACAAGGAGAAATCACGCTCTACGACCTAATCAAGGCATCCGTCAGACACCGTCCAGACATGATACTTGTAGGCGAGATCAGAGGCGAAGAAGCATACGTGCTATTTCAGGCACTCGCAACAGGACACGGCGGTCTCTGCACAATACACGCCGAAGACGTAGAAACAACACTCAAACGTCTAACCCAACCGCCCATGAACATACCCTCCTCAATACTGCCGCTGATGAACTGCATGATAATCGCCAAACGCATAAAAGCTTCCAAGTTTTCGGAGTCTGCCAACAGATTCGCAAGTCGAAAATTCGCGCGGATCACTGAAATAAAAGACGCAGACGCCATTCACAACGTCTTTCGATGGAACCCTTCCATGGACACTTTCCAGCATGATCTGGAAGGAAGTTACCTTTTATCGCGAATCGCCAGGGACTTGGATGTCTCCGTTGATGTGCTGTTTGAGGAACTGGAAAGACGGAAGCAGATACTATCGACTATGGTCGAACGGGGCATACGTGACTTCCGAAGCGTAAGCATTGTCTTAAGTCGCTACCACAAGAATCCGCGTTTGGTTCTAGAGGATTTTATTGAAAAAGACGCAGGGTGGCTAAGCTGAAATGCGTAAGTCAGAGGGTTTCCTTGGTAAAATCATTGCTAAGATAGCTAAGACAACCAGCGAGGAGAAAGACGAAATAGAACGCGAGCTGCCCTTCGTGGTTATGCTCTTCACTCTGATGGCTACTAGCGGTGTCTCTCTTTATGACAGCTGGAAAAGACTGCGGAAAGCAAGTCTTCTGCCACGGTTTCAGAAGGAAGCGGAAGAGGTTGTTAGACAGGTCGAGGTGTTGGGAAAGGACCCTCTAACCGCCATGTATGAGCTGGCTGATAAGACCGGTTCAAGACTGTACAGCGATTTTCTAGGAGGCTTCATCTCCTCTATCAAAAGCGGAGGTAAAGTAGCTGATTACATGCGGAGCAAACTTAGAACAATCTTCGAGTTGAGAAACAAAGCCATGACCCGTTCCACCGAGAAAATTGCTACCTTAGTTGAAGGTTACTCAGTTATGTTGATAGTAATCCTCTGCGTCTACATACTCTACGTTCTGCTTTCCTCAACGGCTTCGCTGGAACTCATGGCTGGAATATCCATTCCAACATCACCAATCATAGCTTACCTGGTGATATTCCTCGTAATGCCTTTGATATCCTTCATATTCATGCTTGCCGCCCACAACCTCCAAAAAAGCACACTCATCAACCTAAAACCCGTATACAAAAAAACCATAATTTCTTTAGCTGCATCCATGGGGCTATTTTTAGTTTTCATTCTTGTTCCAACATTATCCGACTCCCTCGGCTTGCCTCTTTTGCTGACCGCATGCCTCACAATAGGCGTTTTGCCCGGTGCAATCCAATACTACAAAATCACAAGGGTGAATTATAACGCTGAAAAATCTCTGCCAAGTTTCCTCAGGGACATCACAGAATCCCAAAAAACCGGAATTTCCCCAGAAAAGAGTATAATTCACGCGACAAAACGTAGAGACTATGGGCACTTCTCCCAGTTCTTAGAGTTGATTCGCAGCCAAATTGAGTGGGGGGTATCTCTGAAGGATATATTTGAAAACTTTAAGCAGAAAATCAGTAGCTGGCCGGTTCTTGTGAATTTCATGATGATGGTTGAGACCATCGAGGTGGGCGGGGGGCCTGTGCGTGCCTTGGAGTTACTGTCGGAGTACAGCGAAAAGGAGTTTGAGGTTCAGGATAACAAGCGGGCGTTGCTTAGACCCTATGTTATTTTGGCTTTTGTGTGGAGCGTACTCATAGCCCTGACAACCACCATAGTGACCATGACCATGTATATTCTAACCCAGTTTGCAACTCCAAGCCTCTACGAGATTATGTCCGCGGAGCTTTCAGGTCAGATTGGATTGTTTTCTCTGGGGATAATCTTTCAATGCTGGATTTCGGGGTTCTTCATAGGGAAAATCAGTGAAGGAAACTTTGCGGCTGGACTGAAATACGCTGCTCTTTTAGCCATAACCGCTTACGTGTCTCTTGTTCTTTCCCAGAACTTCATGGTTGGGATCTTCGAATTACCTCCCCCCAGCTAAAACTGTGAGGTGAATTTAAGATGCCGGCGTCTTCGATTGATTCGTTCTTTGCCTGCACCCTTATTGTCATTGTGGTAGTTGTGTCTATGGTTGCGACCACGAGGATAGTTACGCCCTACATGAACAGCTTACAGGATTTAAACGAGGAGGAATACCTGCGGAAGATAGTTGAGCATACGATAGTAAGCTCTGGGAGTCCGGTGGAGTGGGGTCAAAATCAGAGCGTAACTCCGGAAGCTTTTGGTTTAGCTAAAGACGGTTCATTAGGTTACGAGCTTGATGTGGACAAGGTTTCTAGGCTTAACAGTCAGAACAGCTACGCTCTAAGTTATTTGGAGATGTACGACGCCTTAAGGTTAGAAAAAGTTGCTCTCAGGTTTGCCTTTTCGCAGATCATGAATGTGTACATAACCTTAAACTCAAATGTGACTGTGGGAGATTCAACCACCTACTCATTCAGCATTTCTGTTAGCAGGGACCAAGCGCCTGTGGCTACCAGTTTACAATGCTACGTGGTTGCAAACGATTTTGTCAACGATACAAGTTCCAGCACTTCAAGCAGCGGCGAAGGAGCTGTTGAAGTGGAGATTCCTAACTCTTCCAACGGGACGGCGTTACTCACCGTTTTTGCAAGGGCATCCTATGACGATAGAGTAACCGCCCAAGGAGTATACGCTTTCGGTCACCTGTCTTCTGGCCCTTCGCCGAACAACACTTTTCTTAACCTCAGTCCCCTCAACAACACATTGCAAGTGGACCCAAATTTTTCTGAAACATCCTTGGAAACGGGTTACGAGTTTTCTTACGGCTACGAATCCACCTTAACCTCAACATCTAACGAGACCTATGCCATTCCCAGATTTTTGGATTCAAGCCCAAAAGTCTTGGCTGTAACAGGCTGGAACGGTTCAACCTTCTTCGTAGAATGGGTTACCTATCCACAGGTTCCCCTAGAAATGGGCGCCGACTTCGAGAACACGGAGTGCTTCTCTTTCAGTTACCTGATTACCATAGACAGAGTATTCTATCGGCTGAATGTGCAGTGTGGAGGTCCCAGCCTGTGAGCTTTAGAAATAACCGGCGTGGACAGATACGTATCATAGAAGCCTTCTTCGCCTCGCTTCTGATACTTTCAACTCTAGCTCTGGTTCCATCTCGAGGCGGGGTTGAAAAGACACATTACAGCACCCTCCACTCGGTTGGAGCACAAGCCTTAGCCTCGTTGGACAGCAACGGAATGCTCTCCACCCTCATAGAAGACAGCGACTGGACTGCCTTAAGGGACTGTGCCCAATCCCTGTTGCCTGTGAGCCTGTGGTTTAACCTCACAGTCTTCGACGAGAATATGGGTGTTCTAAACGATGTTACGGTTTCTAATGGCGGTTCGGTTAGTGAAGAAATAGTTGCCGTCAACTATGTTTGTGCCGCCTCAGGAGGAAACTATGCGGTGTATATAGTGCGGTTACAGTTGGCGGAGGCTAGCTAACCTATGGGAAGAAAGGCTCGAAATCGCAAAAATTCGGGGCAAACTCTCATCATCACCGCATTAACGATAGCCTTGCTGATTCTTTCAATAGTCTACGGCATTTTTGAAGCCGGAAGAAGAAGTGAAATGCGGTCTGCAGCCACGCTGAACAGTCCTGTCTTAGCCGCGAAGTTGGGGTTGAGAAACACGGTGACCAGCTCTCTGGTTAACGTTTCTAACGGAGGAGAAGACGAGGTGTTGTCAACGAACCTCAACGAGTATGCATCGATCGTTGGAAACCAATCGTACTTCGGGAAATGCAGTGTCCTGTTTACAGCATTAGATGCTTCGCCTTACCAATCAGGAATGTGGATTTCATGGGGCTCTGACGGAACAGGGGTCTCCGGTGCATACGCAAACTTCACTTTAGTTTTCACCAAAACAGAATCAGACCTTCAACTGGAACACGCCATCAACGTAACAACGGCGCTCGATGTAGAGGGAACTTACACCAAATTGGAAGGGGCACTCAAACAGGTGAACGTAACCTGCCGAATCTTCAACGAGGGAGAACCTGCCTTAGCCAACAACATCACACTGTACTATGACCACGACGGCAACTTAGAAACCCAAGATTGGATACCCGCAGACTCACCAAACATAACTGACTACGGAAACGGCACCTACACAATGTCATTCACTGCCGAAACCCAAACCATCGATGACCCCATGCTAGTTTCAGCCCATGTATATGATCTGAGAGACATCTTTGTCTTGGCGAATGCCACCTGCACCGAAACATAAACAGTTATCTGCTGTAACGCAAAAGGTTCTCAGCAGTTATTCGGCATAAGAAAAAATGGAGATCACAGAGAAATAAACTAATGTTTTTGAGAACTAACCACGTTTTGTTAGTTTGCTCATGTCTTCAATTTTTGCATTTAGTTAAGTATCCACATAAAACAAAAACTCTGCCTCTGAACAAGGAATGCAGCAAAGTGCGTTTGAATCCGATTCCTAACTGTTTCCTGTATTTTCCCTCTTTCAGTTGATGGTTAATCAACTGTTTAACAGTGAAGTCTCTTCGCTCCGTAACGCAGATTTCGTTGACCTTTTTGACTTTCCAGCCCTTCTCCTTTATCTTCAAGTCGAAAGCAGTATCCCAACTTGGTTTGTCTCTGGCAAAACCGCCAATATCAGAAACGGTTTCTCTTTCAAACAAACAAAACGCGCCTCTAGGTTCTTCTCCCATCGGAGCAAAACGATAATTAAGGGCGCGTAACCAAAAAAGGAAATCTAGCCAGAATTTGCCCGCCTTTGGCTTAGCTTCGCTGGAGACCCGTTTTATATCGTCTCGGAGATGTTCGCGCAAAACAACAACAGCATTCGGAGGAACCCCTTGAATGTCTGCGTCAACCTTCAATATAGTGTCGCCAAACTTGATTTTCTCCAACGCGTAGGTTACATTGTTAGCTGAAGAGCAAACATGATCTCCAGCAAAATCCTTCTCTAAAATGTTGACGCCACAATGTTCAACCAAGTTTCTGGTTTTATCTGTGCACCTATCCAGGATAACCCATAACTCAGAAACTACATCGTCAGGGATGGTCATTTCCTTCAATGAACGTAGACACGGCATTATCTGCTTCTCTTCGTTGTGTGCCTGAACTAAAATCAAAAGCTCCTTCATTTTGTTCGCCTCTCAATTATTTTTGTGATTTCGACTGCTAAGTCAATATTCGGATTTTCTTTTCCCACTATACAATCGTGAAATGAAGAAAGAGCCAACCTTATGTTGTGCCCTTCATCAAAAGCGTAAGTTTGCTCTTGTTTAGGGATCTTCGCTGAGACAGTCCACTTTGGCTTTGAATATGATATAACGGAAAGTGTTGATTGAACGTTAGGATTGTATCTTAAAGTTCCCTTTTCACAGTAAACAAGAACTTCGGTTTCCTTCCAAGGATAATTCAAGCTCACACAAATTTGCCCCTTGACAGCACCATCAAAAAAGATTATGCCCGTCTCGTTTTCTACCAAATCAACGAAGGAAAAGTCCAACTTTGACAAAGGACAGAACATATCCAAAACGCTGAGCATGTGACTAGCCAACAGCCAATACACATCAAATCTTCCGAACCTTCCAAGATGTTTAACAGACAATTCTAACCCCAAAACATCCCCCAATTCACCGTCTTCGACAATTTGTTTAGCCTTCTGTAGAGCCTTAGAAAAAGTGTAAATGTACTCGGTGTGAAGAGCCAACCCTTTCTTTTCTGCAATCTGCTTCAACTCTAAACACTGCTCAGCCTTCAAAGCCAACGGCTTCTCGGAAAGAACGTGCTTGCCATTCAGCAAAGCAGACTTCACGAGTTCATAATGTGTGTCGATTGGCGAGGCAACAATCACGGCTTCTACAGCTTCATCGTCCCAAACCTTGTTTAAATCAAATTTGCTGTCACACGCATACTTCAAATCGAAGCTGCCATCGTTTTCGATGTACTTCTTTAGTTTGGAGCCCCAGTAGCCAACTCCAATCAAAGCGCAGGTAACCCTTTCACTATCCCCGACAATCAGCTTCATGGATGCGTTTCCAAAAGTTTCATCGAGACTCAACTAGGTCTCTCCATTTGCGGTTGATCTCTAACCCCATTCTGTTGCAGCGTCCCCCTCGCCTGAAACATTCGTTGCAATCAAAGCTTCGGAGTTGATTAGCCAAAATCATTTTCTTGAATGCTCTAAAATCGTTTGTCAATTTTCCAAGTCTCAAATCTTTAAACGTTGGAGTGGAAATAGTTGTGCAACGGTAAACGTAACCGTCTGCACCCCAACAAATCTGGTAATAGCCATACGCGCACCTCTTGAAGTCAAACAAGTTTATGTCCTGAAAATCTGGGCTCATCCAAAAAATGAAAGGTTGCTCGCTTTGGCTGGTTGATAAATGTTTTTTGATTTTCTTATAGTATATGTTCTTGTAACCTTGCTCAACCTTATCCCGATACCTCTTAACAACATCAAAAGACTGATTATAATGAGCAAAAGGAATACTGAAACGTAAACTATCAACCCCAACAGACTCAGCAAACGCCACTATTCGATCTATCTCTTTCTGGCTAGAATTGAACTGGTTCATCAAATAGCACATTCTTATAGCTGGCTTTGTTCCCCGAATTTCCGTTGCAAGTCTAATCCCAGCGAGAATTTGGCTAAAATAATTCTCTTTCACATTCTTGGTTTTACAGTGGCTGATTGATGATCCAGCATCTAAACTAACACTCAAATAATCTACTTTGTCTGTTGCTATCCGACAAAGTTCAGTGAGCCACCCTTGAGTGTCCTCCAAATTTAGCAATGTGACTCCATTAGTGTGAATCCCAAAATGACAACCCATCCGTTTTGTCATCGCCAAGTATGCCATGAAATAGGGATTCAAAATTGGCTCTGTATAGCTTCCACCGTAAATGTGGTAAGGAATTTTGTCTTTAAGCTTCTGCATAAGCTCAAGCCCATCCATCTCCCAAGTTCCTAAGTCTTTCACAAAATTTTTTCCAGCGCAATAAAAGCAATCGAATCTACAAGCTTTCTTGTGGTCTGAGGGCAAATGGATTTCAAGTTGTCTAGGGTAAGTTAGGTCTCCATTGAAGATAACCGATTGGTCTCCAATATGGTCAAGCAGTTGATCCCAATAGTAGTATCCTTTTGGTCTATGGCGAACACGCTTTACGGGTAACGGTGCCTTCTCAACCAGTTGATCCCTGTAATAAACTTCTTTTGTTCTACTCACCCAGTTCACATCCGGTTATTCATCTAATCCGTGACGAACAGTTTCCTCGATTTTTGTGATCGCACGATTAAACGCGCAGCGTAGTTTAGCGTTTGGTTTATGATAGCATTCGCAAAAAACACAGAACACTTGGTCATCCATCACATCATTTGTCAGTTTTCCGTCTGGTGTGGGCGGGAACAAAACCGGTGAAGCATTGGTCTTTACGTCAGAATGACCGGTTCGTTTTTTGCGTTTTTCGAAATCCAATTGGGTTGCCATTTCATGCCCTCCAAAAGTTTTCAGGTGTAACGTTTCATGCGCTGAAAATTTTGCCTGTTTATTTAGTCACGCGGACTTGGAGTAAGTCGTCATTTGCTGGAGATGTTTTTGATGCCCACAAGTTAGCGAAGAGCAACTTCAAAGCCTTAATGAATGTGTTGTAGTTGGTCCAGAGGAAAGAGATTTTTTCTTTCTTTCTTCTCATCTCAGTGTCGTAGTGGACGTTTCCGTTCTTTATCGAGAAAAGAATTTCCTGTTGATCCGACAGTATGAAACTGGGCAGGTCACCAGAAATTATGGATAGGTACTTCACGTCACTTAGCCCCGTCTTTTCAGCAATAAAACGGCTCTTCGGCGAATTGTTGGTCAGAAGCAGCACCTTCACCTTCTTTTTGGAAACCCTCTCCAAGTTGTCTGTGAAACCGGAATGATACAGACGCAAAAGCTCCAGATCAGGCGCTAACACGCAAATCTCTTTCTCGGCTCTCTCGGCGATTTCGTTGGCTTTGAGAATCAGCTGTTCTTCCCCTTCAAGTATCTGGAAGATTTCCTTGGTTTCATGCTCTGCCTTATGTTGAGGAATAGATGACCAGAGGTCAACCAAGTCTTTCTTTTTTCTTTCCAGAAGTTGCACATTCACTTTTTTGGTTTCTATGAGAACATCATAGGCATCCTCAAAGGGTACGGCTGTAAACTTCAAGGGTTTCTCCAA
>CAYVVO010000049.1:0-2877 GCA_964455275.1 uncultured Candidatus Bathyarchaeia archaeon
CTCAGCCACATACTCAACAGCAGACTCGGGAGCCTCTAGCGTCTCCGCTTCAGGGGAAATTTCAACAGAAGGGGTAATCGACTCTTCAGCTGCTTCCTCAAAGGGAGTTTCAGGAACCTCAACGGGAGCCTCGACATACTCTTCAACTGGCGACTCAACAGCAGCTTCAACGGGAGCCTCAAAGGTTTCTTCAACCAGCACTTCGGCAGTTTCTTCAACTGATTCTTCAATAGGAGCCTCAATAGGCACGTCAACAGGAGCCTCAACAACGGCATCCATGGATATTTCAGCAGTTTCCTCAAAGATGCCTTCAGTGAGTTGTATTGTCTCAGCTTCTACGGGTGGGGGGGTTGGTGCTGTAGCTTCTGGTATAAGGCTGCTTACTGCCTCCTTAAGGGAACCCAACTGCGTTTTCAAGGCGTTTAAACCATTTGAAAAAGCGTTACTTTCGTTAACGTGTAATTCTTCGTCAATCTCTCCTGCAACATACTGGATTTCAGAGTTGGCGAGAAACACTTCTAAGGTACCGATCTGCTTTTCGAGGTCATCTACTTTGGAGGCCAGATTGTCGGCTAACATTTTCTGGCGCATTTCGATATCAGAGATGATGGTGGTAAGTTCGTTGTCGAGAGCTTCATATGTAGACGCCGAAATTCTGCCTGAATTGTAAAGATTGTCAAGAGCTTGCTTCTTTTTCCTAGCTAATTCCAAATCCTTGTTTATTTTCTCAAAAGAGTACTTCCATGAGATCAAATTCTAACACCCAGCCGAAAACTACTATAAAAGAACGAAATAACTGTTGTTAACATGCAGATATATCGTTAGCTGTCAAAAACGGCTCCTTTTCCCTAATTAACCCCGAGACGCTTTTAAACAAGCATAGATACCAACACAAACGCAACATCAATCATTAACACTCTTAACTAAACATGAAACATTATTGAATTAACCCGTTTTTGATTCGCAAAAAGCGCAGCGAAGGCGGGAACGTTTGGACCGCTCAGATTCACAGTCAGACAGTTCATATATATGGACTTTAGTTCATACAAAACTATAAATATATGAACAGTATATAGAATTAGAACGCGACCAAACAAAGCTATACTCAAGAAGGGAAATGACGGTTGCAACCAAAAGCCCCAAAAAAGAAGCGTAAAAGAGCCAGCAAGAGCTTCACAAACACACTCAAAAAGACTGAACCACAGAGTCATCTCCTGAACAGCTACAACACCATCGCTGCCGTTCACAGCAAATTCAGCAGTCTAGTCAGCTCAAGAACAGTTTACTCCCTTCGATACTCACCTAAAGCGGGATATAATAACAAATAGCAGGCGAGTTCAAAAATGGCTCATCCCCCGATTCTTGGAGGCAAGTAGAGCAGGGGCAAACTTTTGGATGATTTCATTAATCCAAGCAGAAAATAAAAACGCAGTTTCAGAAATGGTTGTCCACTATTTAACACCGATTTGCAGATTCTATTTTATATGCTTAATCTAGGAGATCACGCCGGTGGCCTTGGCGAGTTTCTTGGCGGAAGCGTAATCCAGTTTTTTTTCATCCAAAATTGTGTAACGTTCGGGGCGGATGTTAGAGGCTTGCACCAGAGCATTTATGATGGATTCGGGTTCTATGCCCAGTTCTTCAACTGTTGTGGGAGCCCCGGTTTTTTGAAGCGTGTCTTTGATGCCTTTCCAATCTAAGTTATAGAGGTAAGCCATCATTATTGCTCCCACGCCGCACTGTTCTCCATGCAAGGCTCCATTGGGTTCAATCAAATCAAGAGAGTGACTGAACAGATGCTCTGAGCCGCTACAGGGTTTGCTGCTTCCCGCGATGCTCATGGCAACCCCACAGCTTATCAGCCCCTCCAAAACAAGGCGGAGACCCTCTTCTGCTCCGGGCTTGATTGCGTCAGCGTTTTTCGTGATGAGCCGTGCACTCATGAGAGCCAAACTTGCTGCGTATTCCCCATAGTATTCATTTTTTACCTTGTAGGCTAGCTCCCAGTCTCGAACAGACGTGAACTTGGATACAAGGTCTCCGCAGCCGCTGGCAGTGAAACGGTAATCTGAGTTAATGATCACATCTGTGTCTGCCACTATAGCCATGGGAGACTGCGCCATCACCGAGTAGGGCTTATCCAATCCCTTGACAGCAGCCACAGGACTTGCAATACCATCGTGTGAAGCGGTTGTTGGCACGCTTATGAAGGCGATTCCTTGACGTGTAGAACTCAGTTTTGCAACATCAATCTTGGTTCCTCCGCCTACACCGAGAACAACCTGAGGTTTTAACTCCCGAATTTTTTCTTCAACAGCCCGAACTTCCCACATGGTGGAGGAGTTCACAACAAGAGAGTCAACATCCATTTTCTTGTCGGTGAGCAGATCGATAACCCTGCGACCTGCAATGTTTTTGGTGTCTGGACCGGTCACTACAAGCGCGGATTCGTCAAAGCCTAACCTCTTGCAAATCTCGCTTAAAAGCGGTAAAGTTTCGTTTCCAACCACAACTTCCCGGGGAAGCTGCATTCGATGTAACTGCATTTTCAATGCAATCACGGATATGATTAAAGGCTCCCTATTAAGTTTCAGGTTTCCAGCATTTAAGACGTTTGATGCCAACAACATACAACCCAGTTTCGGGGAACAATTAAACAAAGAAAAAATCATGCGTTGCTTAAAGAAAAAGTATATGCTGATACTTACAGTTACCAAATTTTTCAGAATTACATCTGAAAACATGAAGGACTAGACGGAAAAACGCCAGCCGAAGCATGCGGAATAACTGTTGAAGGAGAAAACAAATGGAAAACCCTAATACAAAATGCGAGTAAGAAACGATAACACCCCAAACCTTAACAATTATTTCTTCTCA
>CAYVVO010000050.1:0-1331 GCA_964455275.1 uncultured Candidatus Bathyarchaeia archaeon
TAATATGCGGTTTTGTTTGTGCCCATGTTGGCTTTCTTGCCAGACATTCTAGAAGGGGAGTTTGGTCGGGAGGGCGGGATTTGAACCTGCGACGGTCCGGTTTCTGTACGCTTGATAGGCTAAGTGATGCCCACCACTGGTAGGCGTCTACAGCGTCTCCGTCAGCCCAGACATATGTTAGGCTGGCTCGGAAGCTCTACCAAGCTGAGCTACCTCCCGACAAACTTTTACAACGTAAAACTTCCAATTTATGCGTTTCGTTATGCTTCAACTAATTATTGCAAATTTTATTGTGTAATGTGGACCACAAGCGCGTTCTTTGTGTGTATATTCTGTTTTGTCTACATTTCAGTGCGTTAGCAGACTATTCAAAAGTAAAATACTTGAACTGTGAATGTTATAATAGCATTCGCTGTATTCAATTAAGTAGTTTAGGTGAACATAAATGAAGCGTGAAAGAATCCATGAAATAGTGGCGGGTTATGACCCCAAAGAAGTTAAGATTGGCGTGCTTGGGTCTCACTCTGCCTTGGAGATGGGTCATGGCGCCAAGCAGGAAGGATTCGAGGTGGTTGTTGTTTGCCAGAAGGGAAGAGAGAAAACCTACGCAAAACACTACAGAAACCTTTTCGACCATGTTTTGCTGCTGGACAAATTCGCTGACATGATAGATGAAGAGAACCAAGCCAAGCTGCGGGAACTGAACACCATATTTGTGCCGAACAGGTCCTTCTCAGTTTACATCGGATACGACAACATCGAACAGAAACTCAAGGTTCCACTCTTAGGAAACAGATTCATGCTCAGAAGCGAAGAAAGAAACGTGCCCAGAAACCAGTATGACTTGATTAGGCAAGCTGGCTTAAACTTGCCAAAAATTTTTGGGTCACCCGAAGAAATAGATCGGTTGGCGATAGTGAAGGTTCCTGAGAAAACAAGAAGCATAGAACGCGCCTTCTTTTACGCTTCATCCCCAGAGGAATTCAAGAAGAGATCGGAAGAGCGGATAAGGAAGGGGATAATCGACAGGAAAGACTTGGAAGAATCGATCATCGAAGAGTATATTGTCGGAGCCAAATTCAACGCCAACTACTTCTGGTCCCCGATAACCGATGAAATAGACCTGCTTGGCTTCGACAGAAGAATCCAAACAAACTTGGATGGGGTTCTAGATTTACCCGCTGACGAACAACTGGAAGCAAAACTGCCAACACAGAACGTGGAAATCGGGCACATGGGCGCAACCATGCGCGAGTCTCAGATAGAAAAAATCTTTGACGCAGGCGAAAAATTTGTTGAAACATGCAAAAAAGAATACCCGCCCGGAATAA
>CAYVVO010000051.1:0-2998 GCA_964455275.1 uncultured Candidatus Bathyarchaeia archaeon
TGGTGATTAAAAGGGGAATTTGCCCGCGCGAGTCTGGGTCCAAGTTGCTGAATAGCTCGTCTAAGAGAAGGATTTCTGGGTTCTTTGCTAGGGCTCGGGCTAGCATCACTTTTTGTTGTTGTCCGCCAGAGAGTTTGCCCATTGATCTGTCTGCAAGCTCTTCGATTCCTATCTGCTTCATGGCTTCTACTGCCTTTTTCTTGTCCTTTTCTTCAGGTTGGTGGAGAAATCCTATCTGCCCATAAAGTCCCATTAGCACCACATCAAGCGATGTGTAGGGTTCTCCGGGCTTCACCATGAAGTCCTGAGGAACATATCCGATCTGGCATCTCACCGTTCTTCCATTGGATTGGACGTCTAAGCCGAAAACAGAAACTTTCCCCCTGAAGGGAGGAAGCAACCCGTTTATTGTTTCGAGGAGAGTTGTTTTTCCAGAGGCGTTTGGACCTACGATGTAAACCAGCTCGTTTCTTTTCAAAGCCAGATTTATGTCCTTGATGGCGGGTCTACTTTCGCCTTCGTAGACTGTGGAAACATCCTCCAGCTTGATGATTGCTTCCTCACGCATTAGCTCATTACCTCTCCTGCATTGTTGTCGGTTTCAAACGACCCGCCAGTATTACCTTTTGGATATTTCGTAATACCAAAAGCCATTATTAAACCTTTATCCGCCCGCAACGTTGCAAGAGGCGCTATGGGGGCAACAAGACTCACCGTTTTGGCACAGACAAAAACCCAAAATTGCGGAAGAACTAACCCTCGAATAGCCTGTTTTCAGGGTTTGTGCTGTTTCCTGTGTTTTGAAACAAAGTTTATGACGAAACCTGCACCGGTGATTGCTGCGCCTAACGCTGTTAAGGCTATGCTGAGCAGGTACTTGTCTGCCTCCCTGTTTGCGGGATTGTGGAAGTCGAATATTATGCCTAATGGCATGCTGGTTGTTTCGTTTCCTTTATTGGTGATGTAAACTCTGTAGACACCACGTGCGTTGAAGTCCACGTCAAAGCAGTATGGCGTTATTACGTCCTGTTCAGCGATTGATTTGTTGTTTGTATCAGTAAATTTCATGTGGACAGGCACATCAGTAAGGTCATACTGGCTGAATCCTGCGGGCATACTTGAAGGTCTGGATGGAGGTAAGCCGATACACATGTTTGCGGGACCTACCGGCGCTGTCAGTATAACGTAGCTTTGTGTTTCACCTTCATCTAAATAATCATAACTAACGGTTAAGTGTCCAGACACATGCGATGAGGAAGCGTTCATCAGCAGGATTAATCCGACAACCAGCAAAACAAGCCCTACACGCGTTATGTTCATTCTTTCACCTCAAACTTTCGAGTAAAATAGAGATAAGCGGGCACCAGAAGCAGCAAAGCATAAAACACGATCAAGACAAGAAAACCCCAAGCGGGCAAAGCATTCTCATATCCGGCTTCTGGGTATCTCATGCCGAGCACCCGACCTAAAGCCACGGTTGGCGCCTTGTATGGCGTAAAAACTAGGTAGTTCGCTATGTCGCCAATGACTTCGACGCGCAGCGTTGTCACAAACGATACGAAAAAGCCTGTAATCAGGGTGGTTAGAACAGAAGGAATCGTTCTCTTGAGCGCCAACGAAATCACCACTGCCAATCCAGCATAGAACATTACAGCGAGGAACGTTATCGGCAACGCCCAAGCCGCGGACTGAATGACCACTAGATTGTTGGCTGCGGTGGAGAAGTTCAAAAGCACAACAAAAACAGTAACGCCCCAAGACACTAGCGCTAAGGGGATTACCACTGCCGCAAATTTTACTGCAAACAGTGAGGCACGGGATACAGGCAGAGAGAGCAGTGTTTGCATTTGTCCCTGCTCGTAATCTCGTGCAAACGACAGGGACACTATCAGTCCGCAGAACAGAACCAGCGGCAGCATCTGAAAGCTCATAATGTTTACAAACGATTCAGCCACCAAAGTGCTGAACTTGGATTGCAGGTCAGATTGAGTAGCGATTTCAAACAATGTTGAGGTCGAGTTTAGGGAAATCAGGAACACCAACCCCAGCGTCAACTCGAAGATGGGTCTGCTCCAAACCTTTTGCAGCTCTGCTTTAAGTAATGTCAAATTCAATGTTTTAGCCTCCAGTAACAGCCACCTTAAACAGCGACTCTAAGTCTCGTCCCGCAACCTTAACTTCCTCAAGAGAAGCTTCGGCTTTTGAAACAAGCACAGGCAAACGCTTCTTAAACGCCTCAGCATCAGTTACAACCGCAAACAAAACATCCCCGTCCAGCCGCACCTCTTTAACGCACTCTTCAGCCTCCAGAAGCTCAATCAATGGCTCTGCAGGCTCAGCCTTAATCGTGAACGCTTGGGGCGCAACTTCGGCTAGCAGCTGTTCTAGACGCCCTTCGCGTATTGCTTTGCCCTTATGCATCAACACCACATGTTCACAAACACGCTCTAACTCAGGCAAGATGTGACTTGAAATCAGAAACGAAAACCCCTCCTCTTTTTTGAGCTTGTTGACTACTTCGATTACTCTTGCGCGTCCCAGCGGATCCAAGTTTGAGGATGGTTCGTCAAGAATTACAAGTTCTGGGTCGCCTAAAAGGGCGTGAGCAAGCCCAAGCCTTTGCCGCATACCCGCCGAGTAGCCTTTAACCTTTCTGGAATAGGCTTCTTCTTCAAGCTCAACAAGCCTCAAAACTTTCCTGCTTTCGGCGGCGGGGTCCGGGATTCCCTTAAGCTTAGCAATCAACTTGAGGTGTTCAAGCCCGGTCAGGTGATCATAGTACGCAACTTTTTCGTACAAAACACCAATTTTTCGTCTTATCTGCAGCGACTCTTTCCAGCAGTCAAACCCGAACACTTCTGCTCTTCCCGCATCAGCTTTGATTAGTCCCAGACTCAGCTTGATGGTGGTTGTTTTGCCTGCACCGTTTGGACCTATCAGCCCGTTGATTCCCTTGTAGATTTTGAAGCTGAGACCGCTCAGCGCCTCAGTGGTGTTG
>CAYVVO010000052.1:0-9198 GCA_964455275.1 uncultured Candidatus Bathyarchaeia archaeon
CCGCCAAAGTAGAAGACAACAAGATTGTGGAATACAATGCCGATGTCAAAATCGCTTTCATTGTAGAAAGATGAAACCTAACGCGCGTACTAGGTTTGAGAAAAAAATTTCCATCTTCTATCCCAGAAATCCATGTTTTCCGTTCAGAGGGAGAGACACGCAAATCATAAATAGATACTTTATCTTCAAAATAACAGCCAACCGGAGATAGAAATCTTTGGGCTTCTTCAAAAGGTTCAGGAAACCAAAAACTGCAGTCAAACTTGAGATTCCAAAAAGAACCATGGCTTTGGGATCAAACATAAACGGAACAATCACGGTGTCCTCCAAGGAAGAATTTGACGCCACCGAAATAAGAGCAGAGCTCCGATGCATCGAAAAAAGGAGACGGGAAAGGTGGGTGTACAATGAGCGCCGTCGACGCAATGTACGGCACGTATACTGGGATTCAGCCACTCTTCTTTCAGACGATTTGAAGGCAAACGGTCCAATGCATATTGTGCCGGGATTCAAAAAGAAGTTCCCAATAAAAGTGAACATTCCCGCCAGTGGACGTGAAACATTAGACGGCATAGATGCAAACGTCTCCTGGTTCATCAAAGCAGTAGTGGGAGTGGATGACCGCCCTGACCCCACTGGCGACACAATCGAACTTCAGGTAATCAGGGCTGCAGCAGGCGTAATCAAAGAAGAGGTGGAGATGGTGCCCTGCGAGTACTGCAGAGCTTTGATGCCCGCTAACTCAAGTTCATGTCCTATCTGTGGGGCACCAAGAAAGAGCTAGTTCTATATTCGTTTCGCATTGAAGATATAAGAGAGAAGCTGTAAAAGATATTTTGTGATGGAAAATGAAGCCGAAGGTTAGAAAGCCAACTGATAAAGAGTTGCAGGAAGCAGAATCTTGGTCAATCTGGGAGAAAGAGGAATCAGAGTTTCCTTGGGAGTATTTTGAGCAAGAAACCTGCCTGATATTAGAGGGGAAGGCTGTTGTGAAGACCCCTGAAGAAACTGTCGAATTTGGGGCAGGCGACTACGTTGTGTTCCCCGAAGGCCTCAAGTGCACTTGGGAAATAAAACAGAAAATCAGAAAACACTACAAATTCGGATGATTAGGTCTCAGACTGATTCTTGGATTAACCGTTTCGTCGCAGTCTTTTTCCACTTACCCGCAGCAGTGCATCTATTATCTTTCCGTTCTTTAGTAATCTCTGATCGCCTACAAATTCAGCACACAAAACAAGTATAGAAAGCAACATGTGAAGCGAATGGAACTAGTGCAGAAATTTGAGAGATAAACGTTTTATGATTAGTGTGCCAACGGTTAGGTGGGAATCAAACATGAGTAAGATTGTTCGTGTTGGCGTCACTTTTCCGCCAGAGTTGCTGAGGGAGCTGGATGAAACCGTTGAGGAGATGGGGTACGAGAGCCGATCAAAGGCTATTCAGGATGCAGTTACGTCTTTTATCACCGAGCAACGGTTACTTCACAAGCAGACGGGAAAAAAGGCTGGCGTCTTGGTGATGGTTTACGACCATGAAATCAAGGGTTTAGAAGATGATCTTATCGAAACCCAGCATCACCATAGAGAAGTTGTAAATTCCGTCCTTCATGTTCACTTAAGCGACAGAGACTGCCTTGAGGCTGTTGCGGTTAAAGGAGACGCCGAAGACATAAGAGAACTGGCTCAAGAGCTGGCAACAAGGAAGGGAGTGAAACAGCTCAGGTCAATCATAATTACCCCATAAAACGAGGGCACAAGTTTTTTGTTAGCCAGTTTATTTTCTATACGCAACTCTTTAGTTATGAAGCAAAGAACAATATTACCTGCACAAGCCCTCTAAAATTGAAAAGCAAGGTAGAAAACAAAATGACGGTCAAGAACATTCAGATAACAGTTCTGATTGAAGACTCTAAAAACCCAGCTAAACCTAGACTCAAAAGCAAACATGGCATCTCGTTCTTCATAAAAGCAAAAATTGGCGACGACAAAGTGACTGTGTTGATGGACACAGGGACATCGCCAGAAATGCTTCTGCACAATGTGGATGCGATGGGCGTAAATTTGGAAGATGTTGACGTGATTGCGCTTAGTCATGGTCACTATGATCACACAGGCGGCTTGCTGGAAGCCCTGAAACGGATGAAAAAACGTGTTCCAGTTATTGGGCATCCAACGGTTTTCGATCCGAAACTGTCGTTAATGCCACATCTAAGGTTAATTGGCGCACCATTCATAGTCTCTGATGTTGAAGCTGTCGGTGGCGTACCTGTTTTTGCTTCTGATCCCGTGAAGATAGCTAACGGAGTTACCACAACTGGAGAAGTTCCCAGAATTACCGCCTTTGAGAGTGTTAGAGGCTTCTGGACAGTCCAAAACGGAAGGTTCGTTGATGATGTGATGCTTGACGATCAATCTCTAGTCATAGATGTTGAAGGTAAGGGTTTGGTTGTTGTAGCGGGATGTGCGCATGCAGGGATAATCAACACTATCAAGTATGCCCAAAAAATAACAGGAAACAGCAGGGTCTACGCGGTTCTGGGAGGCTTCCACCTCTGGAATGCAGAGAACGAGAGAATTCAGGCGACAGTAGACGAACTAGAGAAACTTGACCTAAAATTCGTTGGACCGTGCCACTGCACAGGCAAAAAAGCCGTCAAAAAGATTGCTGAAGCATTCGGAGACCGCTACCATCCTATTCACACTGGAGACATTATCGAATTTTGAGTATGCAAAAAGTTGGGGCTATTTGCCGTCAGCCTCGTTAGCTGGCAGGTTTTCTTTTTCTCGGATGTACGCCTTGATTTTTTCCACTATTTCCATGAAGGCTTTTGAGGCAGGCAAGTCAGGATTTTCCATGATGAATGGGCGCCCTAGGTCTGAGGCTTCACAGACTCTGGGATCAAGAGGTATGCTTCCCAGAAAGGGAACAGAATATTCTTGAGCCACTTTTTTGCCTCCTCCAGTCTTGAAGATGTGAGTTTCTTTGCCGCACTCGGGACAGACGAACCCGCTCATGTTTTCAACTACCCCGATCACCGGAACCTTCAGTTGCCTAGAGAATGTGATGGCTTTTCCCACCACGTTCTGGGAGACCTCCGAGGGGATAGTCACTATAACAACGCCATCCATCTCTGGAAGAAGTTTCATGACGCTCAAGGGTTCATCCCCGGTTCCAGGAGGCAAATCTATAAGCAGAAAATCAAGTTCACCCCAAGCTATCTCAGACAAGAACTGTTCGATTGCCCTCATCTTCAAGGGTCCCCGCCATATAACCGGAACTTCCTTCCCTGCAAGCACAAACGCCATGGAAACAACCTTCACTCCAAGAGGACCCACAGCTGGAAAAGCTCCTATCGGTCCCACCTTAAGCTTTTCATCTTCCATGCCAAGCATCTTCGGAACGCAGGGACCATGAATGTCAGCATCCAAGAGACCGACACGGTTTTCGTGTCCTTGCATGGCAAAAGCTATAGCCAAGTTGACTGCGGTAACGGTTTTGCCGACTCCGCCCTTGCCGCTGATAACCGCTATCTTATGTTTAATCTTCTTCATTCTTTTTCTGAGAATGCTCTGCTCATCGATGGCATGACTTTTGGTGTCCGCTGTTGCTTGCATAAAATCACCCTAAGAATCCTTGGTTATATACTTGGGGTTTGGTGTCGCGGTTTAATAACGATTTCCTAAGGTTAACTTGGTTCTGATTTAAATTATTCTACGCTTATTTTCGCAAAGCACAGCTAAAGCAACGGTATCCACGTTTTCACGAAGAAACAACTAAAAAAACCAGAGCCAACGTCCACATTTTGGGTTAACATTTAACCCCAAACCCAAACTATGTACGCGCGCGAGTTAGCTTGTGAAGAAGAAGTAGATTAGTCTTAATGCTGATAAGATTGCGATAACGGCAATAAGGTTTCTTATCGTTTTTCCTTTTACACGCTTAGCAAGAACGCATCCTATTTGGGCTCCGATAACTGTTCCTATTGTTATAGGAATTGCATATTCGAGTAGAAGATTGTTTAGTAAACCATGGGTAACTACACCTACTCCGTTTGTGATAGCCATAGCAAACTCAGAGGTTGCAACCGCAATGTGGGTGGGGATACCAAGCAGAATCATAGATGAAACGTCGGTTATTCCCCCTCCTAAACCAGCTAAGCCAGTAATGAGTCCTCCAACAAAGCTACTGGTTAATGCTAATAATGGATTACTAATAGCGTAGGTGACCGCTCGGCCTTTATGGTCAATTCCATTTCTTATCCATTCTCTAGTACCACTTTCTCCTGGAATTGGTTCACAAGCACATTCAGGTTTTCTTTTGCTTCGTAACAGAATTATGGTAATGAAAAGAATGAAGGCACCACAGATGCCAGCTAAAATGTTTTCTGGCAAGAACGTCGTTATGTAGGCTCCTAGAATAATACCTGGAACGTCAAGTATATCATATAATAAGCCCAGCTTATAGTCAACTTGTTTGTGTCTTATGTAACCGATAGTAGAGGAAACGGTTGTTCCAAGTATTGCTACTAGGCTGATTGCTATTGCGTTTTTGGTGGGTATTTGAAAAAGCATGATTAAGGCTGGAACTATGATGATTCCTCCTCCAAGTCCGACCATCGATGAGGGCACACCAACAACGAAACCCAACACGAAAACAAGAAGGGCTTCAATGAAATTCATTGCAATCAATCGCTGAAAAACAGCTTGCTAACTTAAAGGTTTCTGAATCGCTTGTCATCCGAAGCAACGAAGGTTTTCATTTGCGCGCGCGAGAATATTGAGACCTTTAGCGAACACAAAAACATAAATCATCCAACGTAGATAGAACAATAAGAAAAATATATCTGGTGAATTTGAATGAACCAAAAGAGTTTAGCAATTGTCATCGTAGCAGTTTTGATTGTGGCAGTCGTAGGTGTTGCAGCTTACTGGGCTTTGAGTAGCGGTGGCGAGACCAATGATGGCGAAACAAATGATGGCGAGACCAATAATGGCGAAACCAATGATGGCGAGACCAATGATGGTGAAACAAATGATGGTGAGACCAATGATGGCGAAACAAATGTTGGAAATGCAAGCAGTTTACAGTTTAGCGTCAGTATTGTCAGAGAGGGCGAGTCATATGAGACCATGTACTCGGCGAAGAATATTGGGACGTCTGATTTGATGATACGAATAGATCTATCAACTACTGAAGGAGACATTGTTTACATTGTAAACGGCGCTCAGCAGAAGGCGTGGGAGTACGTTGGCGATGAATGGAATGATCTTTCTGATGCTTTCTCGGCTCAATGGGACATGTGGAATCCAACGCTGCAGGGATACACGGACAACCTTTCAAGTTGGACTGGTGCTGAAGAATGGACTTACACCGATACGGATGGAAGTCCAGTCACAATCTATGACATCACTGTGAACCAATCGCTCGCGGATTCGCTATTTGAGCCATAATTAAGCCGTTATGTCTTAAGAGCAAAACCGAAAACTCCCATCTTTTTTTTTCAAGTCAATGCGCACGCCTCATAGCATTTTAGCGCGCGCAAACCTTCATCCAAAGCAACAATATCTCTGAGCATATTTGCCTATTTACTTGGAAATGTAAAGATGTTTTCTTAATTATTGCCTACTCGTTTTTTCTGTGTGTGCGTTAGATTTTAACCCCAAATCCAACATTAAGTTAGTTTAAAAGATCTATTTTTTCCTATAATTTGCGGGAATGGTGACTTGCTTTTTTTCTTTCTTCTGCATTTTCTTAGCCCTTAGCGATTGTCTATGCTGTTCCCTGCCTGCAGCTTTATCTTTCTTGCTTTTCTTAGTCAAGTCATGACCTCCGCCTTTAAGGCAATACCCACAAGATTCTTCTTTAAAAATGTTTATCTAAAACACGTACGAACATATCTAAAAATGCTCACACACGCGCACAATCACGGTAGAGAATTAATTATTTCAGAAAAACAAGAGAATGGTTGGCGCTTTTGAAATTAAATAAGAAATATTCGGGTTTCATTGGCTTATTTGACATAAAAGAACTTAAGGAGCAAGCGTGTTTACTCAGAGAGTTAGAATGTGTTTGAAAAATGGAGATAAAAGGATTCATTGATGTTAGTTTCGCGGATTGGGACGGCAAAATTTCCTCTGTTATTTTTCTCCCAAACTGTAATTTTCGTTGTCCCTTCTGTCACAACTTGAATCTTGTTCTTAATCCTGAAAAGATCGATACAATCCCCTTTGGGTATGTGGAAGATCAGCTTGATAGGCAGAGAGGCTGGACCGACGGAGTGTGCATCACAGGTGGAGAACCAACACTTCACAGTAGGCTGCCAGAACTATTCCTCCGGTTAAAGAAGATGGGTTTCCTAGTTAAATTGGATACGAACGGGACCAACCCCGCTATGCTGAAGGAACTTGTGAAGAATGGTCTCATCGATTATGTAGCCATGGATGTAAAGGCGCCGTTAACTGTGGAGAAATACTCCAAGGCAATTGGTGTTAAAGCAGAAAAAATGCTGGAAAAAGTGAAGGAAAGCATTGAAACCTTGCTGGGATCCAAAATGGATTACGAATTCAGGACCACTGTTGTTCCTAGGCTCCATGAAAAAGAGGACATAGAACAGATATGCCGCAGCTTAGTGGGGTGCAGAAAATACTTTTTGCAGAAGTTTGATGTCAGCCTCGGCAAAGAAACTATAAATCCAGAGTTTATAAAACTGAAACCGTTCACAGATGAGGACATGCAAAAGTTTCTAGCTGCAGCACAGAAGATAATTCCAAACGCAAAACTGAGATAAAACCTGCATTTTTGCTGCTAATGGAAACTTGTTTTTCAGACGTGATTTGTAAACGATGTGTGCTCTCACCATAGCCTGTGCCACGCCACCCGTGAAAGGACAAATTTTGGGTATCTCATTATGAGATGATACAGGTATGGGATTTATGCGTGCAGAGCAGGACTTCTTTTCGGTGAGAGCACAGCATAATTCTGTTTGTCATCAACTAAAGGTTTGATTACATGAAAGGCTATATTCACGCAGAAAATATCCTCCAACTTTTACAAGGTTAGGTTTTTCTTCATACAGAAGTTAATTGTTTGATGAAGCCCCACATATTATGGTGCTGATAGAAATTGGTAAAATGTGTTTAAAAGCCAGTCTGTAAGGATTTTGGTACTTCGCCTATAGTGACAAAAACGAAGTGGCTATATACCTGAAAAGAAAATGGGTAGACTAGCCCAAGCTCCGGTAGTATAGTCCGGTTAAGTATGACGGCCTCTCGAGCCGCCGACCCGGGTTCGAATCCCGGCCGGAGCACCAATTTTGTTCTTGCTTGGTTTTCAGGAAAAAAGCTATTTTTCAACAATCTTCTGTTATTAGTCTCCTAATATGATTGCTGAATTGAAACCTGACATCTCTGCCCTTTTTCTGTTTTTCCTATAGAGGTGGGCAAGACCGTAAATAAAGCAAATTTTGAAATGGAACAGTGTCAGGAAAACATAAAAAAGGATGGAGGTTTGGTGTTTGCAAGTTTTAGGTTGTGTGGTTTATTTCTGCCGTTTTCCCTGAGCCGTAACTTTAGGTTTTTGGTCGCTTCCTCAAAAAGTAGAAGCTGACAGCAACCGCAATAGACGATAGCAACGCAGTAACTCCGAAGCCAATGCTCTCTGGTATTGGGTCCATTGAATAAGTCGGGATTACTCCCCACGTATCTGGATCGTTTACGTCACTGCCTGGTGGCCACGCTTGAACTCCCGCATCGGGATTGCTTGCATCGTAGACTGCAATTCTCAATCCATTTGGTGGCTGACCGAGTGTCATGGCGCCTGATTCCTTATTGAATTGTAATTCTAGAATCCAGTGGGAAGTGCTATTGAGCGGAGAATCGCTGAGCGAGTCTGCCCATTCTATGTCTGATTCTACGGGAATTCCGGTCCAGCCCGTTCCGTCTCCTTCATAACATACTAGGTCGGTGTGTCCTATAATGTCTATTCTGCCATAACCGGTCCCAGGAGCAGAGCCCCCGCCGTCTGATGGGTCAACGCAAATTTGCCAGTAGTCTTCAGCATCGTCGGTGGTGTCACTGAAAATTTCGACAAGGAATTGGGAGTTCATTGAACCTGTCAGCATTATGTCCGCTGTGTATGTGAACATACCGCTGTCTGATATTTGTACATGTTGACCGTCGGTCCATTCATCCGGCGAAGTCCATTCTCCATCAAAAGTGGGTGCTACCTGAGTCCAATACTCTAGGATTGAGTAGTCTTGGTTGCCCGCCATGACGGTTCCAATAGTTGTAACCAACAGTAGACTGCAAAGCATGAGCGTTGAAAAAGCAGCAAACAAATTTTTCTTCATTCTTATACCCTTTCCTTTAGTTGACTGATTGATATTTACTCAATTCTGATGCTTAAATTTTTCGTACATTTCAACAATGTGCTGTTGTTAGGCTTCAAATATGATTGTGGGGCATTTTCGGCAGTCAGGGTTTCCTCTGTGGAATGTTTGGCTGTGCTTTCTTTGCGCACGTGGGGGAATTGTTGGGGTGGGATGGGGTTTTGGTTAGAGGGTGCCGAGCATTTCTTTCAGCGATTCTGCTTCTTCTCGTAGTTGGGCTACTTCTTCTTCTAGAGAGGCGGCTTTTGTTTCTGCCTTTTCTCGGAGTTCCTCCACTTCCGCCAGAAGTTCAGCCTTCTCGCTTTCCAGCTTCGCAATTTTTTCCCGGATATCTCTCAAGGTCTGCATAAGTTCTCCTCAATCTCCATTTAATCTCTTTAACATTATTTACCTTCGGGTTTATTTTACTCCATAAATGAGTTGGATTTGGGTAAAAAGTTTTAGGTGTGATACTATTCGAATAAAACCGTAAATCTGCGTGTAACACATTTCAGTACCATTGTTTTTGTTTAGGCTCGGGAAAGCTTTAAGCTGCAATCAAAATATTCTATTTAGGGCGTGAAAACTGTTGAGAATGCGAACCTTTTTAGCCTATTTTCATTTGCTGAATTTTGTGATCATGATTTTTGCGACAGCCTACGTTTTGAACAGCCTGTGGGGGCAACTGGAAACGTGGAGCCTAACGCTCTACATTTACTATATTATACTGGGATTCTCTGGCGTTGCCATCGCTTTCTGGATTGCCATAGATGGAAAACGTCTAGAACGCTACGCCGCCAATGTGAGAAAAATGGAAGAGAAACTCATAG
>CAYVVO010000053.1:0-3651 GCA_964455275.1 uncultured Candidatus Bathyarchaeia archaeon
CATTTTTAATATTTTATGTTGAAGGTCAGGTTTTATGATGGATTGCATGTGTTTTTGGCGGGCCCGCAGGGATTTGAACCCTGGGTCTTCGGCTCCGAAGGCTTGCGCGTCACCTTTTCAGTTGACTCGACGCCTTATCCAAACTAGGCTACGGGCCCTATGGAGAATAGATGTTAGAATGGTGATTAAAGTATAGCGGAAGTTCACTCTTTCTGGCGGTGTGAAATTTTCGTTTTGTGGCTAATAGCTAGCATGTTTTGGTTTGGGGTTCAATTTTAACCTTTATCTTGGCTTTATTTCTCTTCCTAAACACGAGAATTATTACAGTTAGCGCCATGAAAACTGCAAGCATGGTGCCGCTAGGGTTCTCGGGCATTATCGGGTCTTCCCTGCCGTAAACGTCTTGGAGCCATTCGGGAAGATAATCTGTTCTGTTGTCCCATGTCAGCATCTCTCTCCATTGGACATCGTTTAGGCGTTCTGTTCCTATCAGCCTAAACTCGTAGTATGAGAAGACTGGGCCTACTGCAGTGACTAGTGTTCCATCAGGTTTTGGGAATAGAACCACTAAAGCGTTCACGAAGCCGGTGCCGACATGCAGTATTTGAGGCGGATATTGTATGTCGCCGGGCGGAAAGGTTGCTACGTCGGCTATTACCGGAGTTTCTAAGGTTGAGGTGCTGTCTGCCCAATTGGCGATGGTGTGTATTGTATCTACATACCATCCTATGAAGCTGCCTGACCCACCACACATCCATACAATCTTCTTCATGAAGTCAACTTCTTCCTGTGTAAGTGGCTCCTCGGCCAGCTCCTTCTCAGATATAACTTCAAGCTTTTGGGCTGCATCGTTCAACGTCTGGAGTGAGTTTGTTATCACAGGGTTAACCATGTCCTGCTCAAGTATGCTCACTGCCTCGATGGTTCGTTCACAAAGGTCTTGCATTCTCGAGTAAAATGTTGGGTTGGGCTCAGCGAAGGCTTCGGGGTAGCTGCAAATAAACGTAGGTATGTATACTTGTTTTGCGTATAGTATTGTGTCGTGTCTTAATTGAGCCCAGCTCCCTAAAGCTGTGTTTAGTTTTTCATCTTGCCATGCATCTGATTGCATAAACTCTGGATAGCCATCAACTGTTGGTTGCACCAAGCTTTCTAAAGTGTACATCCAAGCGGTGTATGATGAAGCTTGCCAGTCGCTTTCTTCCCAATTCGCGAACGTGGTTGTTAAGTTTTCGAGGTTTTCTTCAAATCCCTGATAGTCGAAATCTGGAGATAATAGCCAATACGCACGTTCTGAGCCTAAAACCGCGAATACATCTAGCCCCTTGGGCATTATGCGCCGTTCCCCAAAAGAGTCTGCTCCCACCTGGTCCCAGCAAAGCTTCTGGAACATGTAAGAGTCGGGTATATACCGTTGCCCCATGAATTGGTAAACAACCGGATAACGTGGAAGCACACCATCAGTCAATACAGCTTGTGACAGTATTTGCTGGCCATATTCAGGTTTGCCTAATTCATCCCTCAAATCGGAAAGCCCGCCCTCAGCAGCAACATAATCTAAATATGTGGTGTGTTCTCCGAAGACATTATGGAGTGCAGTCTCCAGATTTATCAGGTTTATCGAGTCGCTCTCGCCTACAAGGGCGCAGGTTACATCATACAGCAGCTTCCACTTGTCATAGTATTCTTGATTTGTTTTCAGGATGTCCCTCATGTATACCATTGTTGGGTCGTCAATGTGCCTGATAGATGGAATCCATGTGTAGTTTTCATCGCTGCGTGGAACAAACACTGGGCATCGACCAAACCACATTAAGGTGCGGAAATATTGTTCAAGTTGCGTGTCTCCTATGTAGTGTCCCCGCACCGTAAATTGTGTGAAATCGTAACTCAAACTTGCGCCGTAAGGCGGTTCTGGGTAACTCCAACTGCATGCTGATAGAAACTGGGGGTCCTCGGCGTATATGTTGTCTAGGAAAAAGTTCAAGTCTCCTGAAAGCTCCGTGGGCACGTCCACGGTTTCGCCGGTTAGCAGGGAGAGGGCTACAGCAAAGTATACTGTTGAGTTTCTTACTGCCCAGTGTGTTAGGGAGCCGTCATTGGGGGTGGTCGTGTAATCGTTTAGTGATGTTTGATAGGCGAATTGGGCGATGTCAAGAGCCATAGGATATAGTGCTTGTTTCTCGATAACTTTCAGTGAGCAATCAAAGACTACATGGAAAAGGTGGAGAATCGAGTCTGTGGTAATGAACACAGGTAAGTCGGGACCATAAACCTTGGTGTAGTAGAAGTCTTCGAAGCGCAATTCTGGATAAAAGCCTAAATCATCTAGTTCAGACAGGTTTGACACTGAAGATTCAAGTTCAGCAACGACAAAACCATACTTTTCAAGCATTTGCTCCTGTTCGGGAGTTAGAGAAAAAGCATTCTTTACTTCTTCGTAGTATGCTGCTTGAGAGATGTCAAAAGACGCCTTGGCAGGCACAATCGCAACTAGATTTACAGAACAAAGTAACGAAATAAGTACGAGAATTTTAGCAATCTTGCTAGATCTCATTTCTCCCCTTTTAAATTGCATGAATCAGTCATATTTAACTTTTGTTTGGGTTTGGGGTTAAAATTTAACCTTTTTCCCCCTCTTCCTACCTCTATCTACCTCTTCACACAAAACGAAAAACCAAAAACGAAATACAGTAAACTAAAAAACTCACACACACAAACAAGCTTCAGCTTAGCGTTTGCGTTTCTTGAAGATGAACATTAAACTTATTCCAACAACTATCACGGTAATTACGAAAGCTGCTGTCTTTGGCGGAAACCAAAAACCTTCGAGGACGTCATCAGAGAACGCGAACAAGAATTAAGCGTTAAAAGCGAGTTTTCATCGAAGAAAATCCTTTAACGCTGAAGGTGGAGATATGTCGCCTTTTTTCCCGCAACTCCCCCTTTTTACTTGTCAGAGTTGGCAATCGATTTTTGAAAAATGCTTATATTCAAATAATTCATCGATGTTAAGACAATCATGAAGAAATTATACTTGGCTGCGCTTTTTTGTTCTCTGCTGGTTGCTTCACTTTTCTTTGTTTCTAGTTTTCTTATTGGCATCCTCAAAAATGAATCTCCGGACGTCTTCGTGGGTGTTGATGTGGCTTATGACGATGTTGAAGAAATCAAAGAACTTGTTGACGAAACAAGTTCTTATACTAACACCTTTGTGATAGGCAGCAACGGAATAACATATGATGTTGCCAAACTGGATGAAGTCTGCAATTATGTTTACGATAAAGGCATATACTTCATGATTTACATGCACCCAAAACCGGAGCTGTATGATGTACAACGGCAATGGGTCGAGAATGCTAGTGTAAGGTGGGGAAAACAGTTTCTAGGTTTATATGCCTTTGATGAACCTGGAGGCAGACAACTGGATAACGCCACCCTCAAAGTGTTAAACGAAATACCTACTGACTATGTGGATGCTGCAGAAAAATACGTCAACGAACTGGACAAAGTTTTGGGGTATATTCGAGGAGACCCGATTTGTGCTGGAGATATGACTTTGTTTACCAGCGATTATGGGCTTTATTGGTTTGATTATAAAAGTGGTTATGATGTGATGTTTGCGGAGTTTGGTTGGAACTATAGTGAGCA
>CAYVVO010000054.1:0-12216 GCA_964455275.1 uncultured Candidatus Bathyarchaeia archaeon
TGTTACCAGCACCAAAGGAGTTTGTGCGTCCAGCTATTGCGTATCCTCCGTCAGATGTTTCCACCAGCGAGTAGGCACGATCCCAATTTGTTCCTCCATATGTTTTGTTCCATTCCATGTTTCCATATTCGTCAGTTTTGATTAACCAAAAATCGGCGCTTCCAGCACCAAAGGAACGTGTGTAGCCTGCAATTGCATATCCACCATCAGAAGTCTCAACTACCGAGCTAGCGCAATCCCACTGTGTTCCTCCGTACACTTGAGTCCAAATTGTCGTATCTGCTTCAACCGAGCCAACTAAACCCGAACTTAACAAAACAAGAACAGCCATGCTTAAGAGAAGCAGCTTTATACGCAACAACAGCCCCCACATACTAAATTTCAAGCTTTCAAGCAAAAGAATTTTGTGGTCAACAATTCCCTACATTGGTACGGGGCAACAAGCTTTCATGAACCTAATTCCTCAAGCATATTAAGTGGAGCCTCAAATCAATAACTCAGTGATGCTTATGACCAAATCTGCGTACCTCGATGACAAGGACCGGAAACTCATCTTGGAAACTAGGCAGAAGCTAGATGAGGTTACCAAGCTGATGGAAGAACTTCTGGAAACTGTTGAGATTTTAGGCGATCCAGAGATGATGAAGAACATCCATGAGGGCATGGAAGACATTAAAGCTGGCAGAGTTAAAGAATTACACAGCCTTCTGAATGAAGAGGCATGACCTACACTGTTCTCCTGTCACATCAAGCAGAACGAATCTACAAAAAACTGAACAAAACCCTCAAAGACAGAGTGAAATAAGCCTTAATCAAATTACAGAGCGAACCGCACCTTGGAAAAGCTCTGCATGGAGACTTGAAAGGAAACTACAGCATCAGAATCGGAAAAATAAGGATCATCTATTCGATTTCAGAGAAAAACAAAACCGTATACACAATAGCCATAGGTCCAAGAAAAACGGTTTATCAACAAATAATTCTACTTTGAATACGCCTACGAAATGGCTAATATCAGAACCTTCAAGAAACACAAACAGCTGATACAAAAGTGAGGGAGCACATCAAAATGGTGCGGAGGGTGGGATTCGAACCCACGAACCCCTACGGGACAGCCGCCTCAGGGCTGCGCCTTTGACCTGGCTTGGCAACCCCCGCGCTTGGCAGTTTCACGCTTGCTGTGGCTTGTCTACTGGAGTGGTTGCGTGGCAGATAATAGAATCAGCAACATATTAAAAGGCTTTACTTCGTGGCTCTGCCGCAAGAATCCAGTGTTGTGCATTTGCTTTTGGCGGATACTGCAAAATCTTTTAAGCACTGACCGAATAGAACAGGAGTATACCTAAAGGGAGAAAAATCCGATGAAAAAAACAAGTATAGCTGTATGTTGTCTAATGCTATTCGTGTTAGCAGGAACTGTCAGAGCTTACAACGCTGAGTATACACACACCAACTATATGAGTAACGACAAACCAACAGCTGATGGAACATACATCGTAGATGAGGAATGGATGTCCAGTGGAACACAAACTTTTGGAACAAACGGTATGTTCAACGACGAATGGTGTATGCCATCAGGTGTTTGGGCATGTCTTCTCATTGAAACCGAAGACGGCACAGACGACGCAGAAGACCAATGGGTAATCTGCTATGACTCAACCGACGAAGGCGGCGAAACCGACCCTGACGGAGGCACAGCACCTCAAACTAACGACTACAAACTGGTCATTACAGGACACGGCACTAGCGCAACAGTTGAATGGTATAAAGGAACCGGAACAGATTGGGCTCTAACAACTACGCCAGACTCAGCAGTCTTCGAATATGGTCAATCATTGACCACAACGCCAAGAATAGAGGCGGACCACTATGTACTTGAACTATGCATTGAAAAGACAGACACCACAATGGGAACTACAGTTATGGGCTATAATTGGGGCCAGTTCGTTTCCTACTATGATGCACATGACGGAGGAGACGGACTTCAACAATGGCCACCTACACCCGCTAGCGCAGATGTGCCAGACAGTTGGGGATACATCGTATACGAAATGGCTGCGAATCCCGATCCAACCATTCCTGAAAGCACAGGCTTCGTTGTTATGTTAGCGGTATCTTCTGTCGCCGCGGCTGGAGCAGTGCTTCTACGCAAACGAAAAAAATAGCGAAACTCAACTAAAAACTAGACAACCTCCCCCCTTTTTTCTTAACTTTAAAAGTAAGCCATAGATCAAATCTTATCCAGTCAAAGATTAACCCGCAAAACATTCACAAAACTTTTACTTACGTAACTCACATCTACTGTTTCAGAGCTGAAACGGATTGAAGGCGATAATTCTGGCTGGAGGCGTAGGAACCCGACTGCGACCATTAAGCTGTACCCGACCTAAGCTTCTGTTTCCCGTTTTGAACAAGCCTCTGCTGGACTGGACACTGGAACGCCTAGCCGAAACTGGAGTAGACGGAGTCACTTTGGCGGTGAAATACATGGCTGAAGCTTTCATGCAGCGCTACGGCGAATCAAAGCATGGAATCAAAATCTCCTATTCCATAGAAAAGAAGCCCATGCGCACAGGCGGAGCCATCAAATACGCCGAAGAATCTATCGGCTACGAAGAGCCTTTTCTGGTCCTGAACGGCGACATATTCACCACCATCGACTACGCGGCGCTCATAAACAAACACAAACAAAACAATGCAGTGGCGACAATAGCGCTCTACAGGGTCGCAGACCCCAGCAGATATGGAACCGTGAAACTAGCAGACCAAAACAGGATAACCCAATTCATAGAAAAGGCTCCTCCCGGAAAAGCCCCCAGCAACCTCATCAACGCCGGAGTCTACGTGCTGGACCCAGAAATCTTCAACCACATTCCTGCGGGGCGCCCCGTCTCCATTGAACGTGAAGTGTTTCCGAAACTGGCAGAACAGGGCAAACTTTTCGGTCACGAATTCAAGGAAATCTGGATTGACATCGGAAAACCCGTGGATTACCTGAAGGCAAACAGGGTTCTGCTTGACGCTGAACCAGAAAAGCGGCTGCTCGGAAAGGGCGCTAACATAGGTGAGGGAACAGAATTCAGCGACCCGGTTATGGTTGACGAGGGAGTCACCGTCGGACAGAACACGAAACTGGGACCCTACGCAATCATCGGAAGAGACGCGGTTTTGGGCAGAAACGTTACCCTAGAGAATTCTGTGGTTTTCCCAGAGGCAACAATCTCGGATAATGCTTCAGTAAGGGGCGCAGTTATAGGGGAAGGAGCCGCAATAGGCAAAGGCGCAACAATTATGGAAGGATGCGTAATCGGCGATTACGTAACCATCAGAGACAACCTCACCTTATCCAGAAACGTCACCGTCTGCCACTCCAAAGAAGTTAAAGAGAACGTCCCAGAATCCACGCGCATAATATAAACCGGACAGCTTAAAAGTAACCTGAAGATTTTACAGTTTCTTGTCAAATTCAACCGATAGATTTTTCTGCCTATTTAATCTGCTTGCAACAAAAATGTTCGCCACGTATTAATAACACAGGCAAATAATGAGGTGGAGGAGAAAAAATGTCTAGAGTCATGAAGCTTGCAGGCAAAGACTTGGAGTCACAGGAGAAGCGGCGAGAAATCACTGTCTGCGTTGTGGGCTGCGGAAGAACAGGCTTAGTTACGGCTTGCCTTTTCATCGAAGCAGGCTTCAACGTTATTGGCGTTGACTCTAGCAGCCACACGGTTCACCAGTTACAGAAAGGCAAGTCTCCTTTCACTGAAACCGATTTCCGCAAGTTTATAGACCCACACATAAAGAATGACAGATTCAGGGCAACAACCAACCTCAGAAAAGTAGTCTCAGAAAGCAACATCATAATAATCGGCGTCCAATCGGTTCTGGATAAAAGAAAGAAACCAGACTATTCACGGCTCGAAAAAACATGTAAACACATCGGCTTGAGCCTAACCAAAGGCTCTCTGATAATCTTCCAGAACACCATGGGTCCAGGAATGACCGAAACCTTGGCAAAAGAAACACTGGAAACCGCCTCCGGATTAGAGGCTGGAAAAGACTTCGGTCTAGCATACTCTTCGACGCTGAATAACTCAACACATCTCTCAAAGGACGCAGCCAACGGCACAAAAGTTGTTGGCGGCATCACCAAACGAAGCCTGAAAGTTGCATGCCTCATCCTAGACACAATCACGAAGGGAGAAATCGTCCGCGTAAAAGACATAAAAACAGCAGAAGCTGTGAAGCTGCTGGAAGAATCATACAAAGACGTTAACATTGCCTTCGCAAACGAGTTCGCCCACTTCTGCGAGGAGGCGGGAATAGACTTTGTTAAGGTGCGGAACATAATTAATCCCCTAAAGTTTTCGAGGATGGCTGGGCTTCACAAATCAAGGGATTCATATTTTCTGGTTGAAGAGGCAGAAGCAGTAGATGTTAATCTTCGCATGTTGTCGTTGGCTACAAAAATAAACGATGAAACAATGGATCATGCAATACGTCTGCTAAGGGATGCTCTGCGAACATGCCAAAAGAGTTTAAGGAGATCCAAAATTGCAGTCTTCGGCATCTCTTCAGTCCCCAACAGAAAGAGGGCAGCCAACTCTGCAACAAAGAAACTGGTGAACCAACTGAAAAAGAGAGGCGCATCCGTCAAAGTTTATGACCCCTTCTTTTCTCACAAGGAACTCTTGAGGATGAGCTATGATGCTGAGGCAACTTTATCCAAAACTGTTGAAGGAGCAGACTGCTTGGTTGTGGCAGTGGCGCATGACCGATTCAGACGATTGAATCTGCAGAGAACCCAGATGCTGATGAAACAGCCTGCAGCCGTGGTGGATATGGGGCAAGTTATCAATCCCGCCAAGGCGGAAAAGGCGGGTTTTGTGTACCGCGGATTCGGAAGAGGCGTCTGGACAAAATAAAAAACTGTTTTCGTTAACACATTTTCATGGGCAACGCTTAAGTCTTTAAGGTTACAGATGCAGTTTAAACAAGCTAAGAAAATCTTTAACCAGAGGATTCAGGAACTGAGGGAAGAAAATTGGTGGTGTTAACGTTCTTCACTTTGCTGCCTCTTGTTACAACCTTTCTCAACGCCACTCTCGCTGGTTTCCTTGATTTTATGTTCATTGATTTCGATGAATTGGTTCTTGCCGGGCTGGTCCTGCTGTTCAGTTTCGTTTTAACCGTGTTTCTCACAAAAAAATGGATCAAATCAGCCAACGCAGCACAACTCGTAGGAAAGGACATGAACAAGCCTGATTATCCCTCCATTCCAAGATCAGGAGGATTGGTTGTTGCCATAGTCATCTGCTTCTCTCTGCTGATCTACATCTTCCTGAAAACGTTCTCGCTGGTTGAAAGCTCTTCACCGCATGTGGTTGAGGCATTCGCCATTACAGCCACAGTCTTGCTGGCGGGGTTCATAGGGTTCATTGACGACGTTTTAGGGTGGAAAGAAGGACTGACTCAACTTCAGAAGGTTCTGCTCACAGTCCCCATAGCTCTTCCCTTAACTGTTTTGTATGTAAACCAAACCGTTATATTACTTCCATTTCTAGGTAACGTGGACCTAGGGCTGCTCTATCCCCTGTTGATTGTTCCATTGGGGGTAATCGGCTCCACAAACGGATTCAACCTTCTCGCCGGCTATAATGGACTGGAGGCAGGTATGGGTCTAGTAATTTTCGCTGTCTTCGGCTTCACAGGATTGTATGTTGGGAAACTGTGGATTGCGTTTATAGCATTCATCGTTTATGCGTGCCTGCTGGCGTTTCTGGCTTTCAATTGGTACCCTGCAAAGGTGTTTCCCGGCAACTCCTTCACCTACGCCATTGGCGCCCTAATAGCCACCCTAGCTATTCTGGGGAACATGGAGAGAATCGCATTATGGCTCTTCATCCCCTACTTCCTGGAAATCCTGCTGTATTTGAGAGCCAGAGTTGTCGATAGGATGGGGGATGTTCAAGCCTTCGCGAAACCCAACAAGGACGGCTCGTTAGAAATGCCCTACAAGCACATCTACGACACAACACACATAGCCATCTGGGTACTGAAAAGAGTGAAAGCGAAAGTGTACGAAAGAGATGTTGTGCTCTTCCTTATAGCAGTTCAAGCTTTGTTTGCCGTCTCCGGAGTAATACTGCTGCTGTAATCGTGTATAAGAGAAGCATCGCTGGCGAAACAGAAGCTTCCGTTGAATTTAGGCTATTTTTGTTCACTCGCATCCTAAAAAATAAAAAGTATGGGGCACCCAATGGTTTGTGGTGAAAGAAATGAGTTCATCTCAGCCAAAGGCAAGATTCCACATGCGCATAAATGAACAGGACTATCTGAATCTAACTGTCTGGCCTGGAAAAACCGACCCATCAGCGGAGGTTATTGTAGCGCAGATTAGACGAAACGAGGGAGAAAACTGGGAGACCGTTGGGCGACTGGCAGTTTACAGGGCTTCGGATGGGTCTTACACGCAGCTTCCCGAGCGCAAATGATTACACATAAAACTGGGTCAACTATGTTATGCACTAGCTTCATGCCCTAGTGGTTGCGTTAACCCTTCTTTGTTTATGTTTCTTTTCCGATGTTGAAGGGTTTGCCCTCGGTCAGTATTTTTTTGGGGAATTTTTGTTTCCATTTTCTCATGAAGGGCAGTTCATCTTTTTCGTTTCTCAGTTCGTCGGGCAGCATTTCTGGGATTTCGTCTCGGATGGGATACCACCGCGAGCATTTAGGGCAGATTATTACGCCTTCCACAATCTCTTCCTTTTCCTCAAAAACGTGGAGTTTCAAGGGATAATGTTTGTCGATTGGACAGGCAAGGATATCCATTAACTTCTTTTTGATAATCAATCCCTCCAGATTGTCAGCATTGTCTAATGCTCTATAATCGCTTATCAACATATGTGTTTTGTCGTTGACCTGTTCTATGTGCCTCAGCCTGTCTCATGAAAATGTTACACACACTTTTTTATATGCACAATTTTGCTGACTCTGCTTTTGGAGTTTGCAATTCGTTTGCCTTGCAATCAGAAAAACTGCTTAAAAAGACTGAGAGGATAAAAACTTGAGCAGTGGTGTTAGTGGTTTACTTCCTAATCGAACTCATTTTGCTAAGTTGGCTTATGGATTGATTCTTGATTGTGGATGCGGAAAAGGTCTGTTTAGAAAAATATTGGAAGTTAAAGGCGAGGTTGTTGGAGTTGATGTTAACAGACAGAACTTGATGAGGTCAGGATACAAAAATTGTGTTCTCTGCTCTGCAACGCATTTGCCTTTCAAAGAAAGATGCTTTGACTTTGTTTGGGTGTGTGCGCTGATTGAGCATGTAGAAGAAGATTGCATTCAAGAAATCAGTGTTGCTGGAAAAGGAAAAACCGTTTTTTTAACTCCAAATCCACACTCCCCCTTGAACATTTTGACTGAACTTTTGGGTTTGGGTGGATGGTTCTCCAGCAAGTGCCCAGATCACATTCGACCATACACCATAGATGAACTGAAGAGTTTTGGGCACGTTTATGGAGATAGTTGCGGGTTACGCCGTTTTTACAAGTTAGTTCCTAGTTTTTGGAGATTTTTTCCTTGGTTAAGCCACACCATATTTTTGGTGGTTGATAAACAAAAATGAGAATCCTTTTGCTTAGTAACCATCTTCAAAATTTTCATTCAGGATACTATTACTTGATTCAAGAAGTTGCAAAAACAGAAAAAATAGGGTGCTACAGCGATTTTGCTACGCAGAGAAAACTGTTGCCAATAGAATTCCGTGCAGATTTCTTGCGTCAGGCTAACTTCAGATTAGGTTCAAGATTGTACAGGCTATCACCAAAATTCAGCGCAAAAAAACGGGTTAAAAAAATAAAACAGGCTATCCAAGAGTTTGACCCTGACGCAGTTTTGGTGATGATAAACGATTTCTTCAATCAACTAAACTTTGGCGACTGCAGTTTCATTACTTGCCCCAAAGTGTATCTAATCGCTGATATGCACTTGGCTCATCGTCAACATATCCAGTGCATCAAAAGAAGCGGTTTTGATTTGGTGCTGTTTGTTTATAAATGGTGGGAAAACAAGGTGGGAAAACATGTTGGAACTAAGACAGGATGGCTTCCCCACTCGGTTAACACAAACGTTTTTCGCGATTACCAAATGCCAACGTTGTATGATGTGGTTTCTTCTGGGCACTCTTTCGTACAATATTATCCCTTGCGTTATCTTATACAGGAGACGTTGCCCAACGTTTCTGGGTTAAAGTTTAGTATGCCCACTCATCCACAGCTTAGAATGGAGCGCCCAAAATTTCATCCTGACATATCCAAGTTTCTGATTCGAGAACGTTACGCCAAATTTCTTAATCAGAGTAAAATGTTTGCTTTTGGGGGTGGTGCTAGTAATTATCCGGTGGCAAAATATTTTGAGGGCATGGGCTCCGAAACATTGGTTTTGGCGCCATTTCCTAAAGATGGAAAAGAGTTAGGGTTTATTCCGAACGAGAATTTTGTGGAGATTAACGGAGACAATTTTGTTGACAAAATCAAGTGGTACCTTAAACATGAGGATGAACGACAAAGAATAGTTGAGTGCGGAAGAGAAACTGTACTAAGAGATCATTCTGTGGAAAAAAGAGCAGAACAGCTAACCGATTTTTTCCATGAACTGTAGAAGACATAAATGCCGTTAAACCGTTTTTGGAACGGCTTGGTTTCTACTCTAGCTCTTCACGTGTATATCAAGAACCACTTGGTACCATCGAGGACCAATCGGTCTCACGATTCGCCCAAACTCGACCTGAAACTCCTTGCATAGCCTACGCATCTTCTCAGACACTTTCACCTCAGCCTTTTCCACGGGATCTTCATTCTTGTTTGCGTACTCAAAACCGTAATAGTGAATCCAACCTCCCGCAGGCTTTAACCCCAACATAGCATAGTCAAGGTACTCGTAGGCTCTTTCTGGCAGCGGCATAAGAACCCTGTCAGCAACGTTCTGCAGCTCCTGTTCTGTCACCTTTTTTGCGTCTCCCTGAATGGGAACAACCACGTCTGCAACCCTGTTCCGTCGGATGTTCTCGCGAAGATACTGAACCGCAACTGGATTGACGTCTACTGAATAGACCTTCAGGGGCTGTGAATGCTTGGCGATGGATATGGAGTAGCAGCCTACGCCGGCGAACATGTTCACAACAACTTCCCCCTTTTGAATCAGTTTTGCTATCCGCAGCCGCTCATAGGAAAGTCGGGGCGAAAAATAGGCTTTCCTCAAGTCAGTTTTGTAGACGCAGCCATGCTCCTTGTAGAGTGTCACGGTTGTTTTTTCGCCTAAAAGAAACTCTAAACCGCGTAGCCTATAATCGCCTGAAACTGAACCAGATTGCCGCCAAACAGACTTCACTTCCCTGTGGGTGTCCATGATGGCTTCGGCGATGAGTTTGTCTAGGTGCCTGTGGGCGTCTGGAACTCGGATTATGGCGATGTCGCCGACTATGTCAAAGGTTTTGTATATCTGTTTTAGTTGTTGGGGTTCAAGTTTGTCGGCGAGAACCGTTTTCAGGTTTCCTTTCAGTGGGATCATTCTCCAGCAGCAGGATAGAAACGGTGAATTTATGCGGGGTCTTTCGGCTTGTATTTTCCTCTTCCCTTATATTTTCCACCGTAGCGTCTGCTCTTAACCCTTTTCCGGATAGCTTTTTCCTCAGCCTTTTCCGTATCCATTAAGCTTCCTTCCCCCATTCCCCCAAAAATTCAGCTTTCACTGAAGAATATAAACATTAAGTCACTGCACTGCCGTGAGCCACAGATTGCTACATCACAAGATTCACCAAAACTCAACGGATAGAAAGAACAACAGGCTCGTGTGCACCTTCATTAACGACCACAATTAGCTGCTTTTAGTTTGGTCCTGTTTTTTGCTGAGCAACAGAATAATGCATGCGACTCCTACAGCTCCATTAACAATGGAAAACAGACCCAAGATGACCTCAAGTGAGGGAGTAACAGTCAAGCTGAGTAGAGGAACAACGAAAACATTGTAAATGGAAGGAAACAGGAAGGCAATTGGCATGCTTAGCGCGATTGGAAACTCAAAAAGATACGAAGGCAGTGAGATAAACTCTATTGTGCTCCTGAACTCGCGAAGCGTTGCTTTGTCGATGTTCTCGAAATCCCAGCTTTGATCCACATCATATTTGCTGGTTTCCTCTCTCTTTGCCAGAATGAAACGTGATGCTTCTTCCTCTTTGTATTTGATCAGCACGTAACGGGTTAATTTTGACACCAAATCCTGAGGGCTCTCAGCTATTAAATCAATTACTTTGGAGTGGAGTGCCTCTTCAGCGTGTAGGTTAAGATTCTCGGTGACAAAAAGTTCTGCAGCGGTTTCGTTTCTGGAATGGCTCCATGCATGGCTTTTCATGAGTCCAGTTAAGTAGTTAACATATTTTGTTTCCGTTACAGGTTCACCGGTACCAGTGACTGGTTGACAAGACCCTATCTGAGAACCAGACTTCATCACCGCAACATGCCCAGCCATAAGCAGGTAGGTTCCTCCGCTAATCGCCCGCGGGTCTACAAAAATCGCCACCGGTATCTCGGACTCATCAAGCAACTTCATCATTCTTTCAGTGCTATCTACGTAACCCCCCGGGGTGTCTAAGGAGATAATGATCAGACGCGACCCCCGATACTCTGCTACGTTCAATGTGTTTTGAACAAAGTTTTTAGTTGTATCCGTCAACTCTCCACTGATTCGAATAAAAAGGATTTCTTCGGTGGGTTCTCTCAAAGCTGTTGCATATAAAAAAAGAGTGGCAGATGCTGCAATCCACGCTATAGTTATCAGCGATACTGCGATAATCAGTCTTCTCGCTGTCATAGTCGCACACCACTGAATAAACGCTTGAATTGCGATACGCTTTTTATGTTAAACCAGACTAAGAGGCAGATTAGGCTGTGGGAACTTTTTCTACTTTTTTGCCGCAATGGGGACACACGTTGTAAGTCTGAGCAATTAACATTCCGCATCCGAGACACGTTCTTTGGGGTACCGTTACTTTCTTTGGTCTGGTGAAATAGTAGATAAGTGCTGCTGGCCAGCATAAGATCAACAGGATAATCAGTATCGCCAAGCTATATTGTCTTTCTTCACTCATTTTGTTAAACCACCTAATTTCACACTATGTGACGGGTAGATAATTAAGCCTTTTCATGAGGATAATTTTCAACCTTTTCTGTTTAAGAGTAACAAGGATTTTCTAGATCACTGAAAGCTGTTTGCTTGCGATTATCGTTTCTCAACATGCTTTGTTTTTCAACTACCGAGGCTCTATAGGTTTATCTGAGTTGAACTTTTGTCAATCAAAATATGAATCAAGAAACTTGGTTTTCCAGGCAATTAGACAAATGGATGACACATAAACTCCCACTATGACAATGGCGGGAAGAAGCATGTAGAACAAGCCTTTAACCAGCATCAAAAGAAACAGACATTTAGTGATTCCGAGGAGAAAACCTGTGAATACTCGTATGGTGTTTCTGCTTTCTCTCAGTTTACAGCTCTGCGTGACCCAATCAGCTGCGGAAGGCAGTGGCAGAATGGAGATTAAGGGAAGATATAACCATGCGGGGAACTCGAAGCCCAGAAACCATGCGATAAGGAGGCTTAATATGCCTGAAAATTCTCCTGTGCATCTGGCACATAAGTAGATGTTTCTCCCCCGGAGGGGTAAGTGGATGGTTCTGTGCAGTTTTTCGGGTGGATGATGCGACAATAACAGGAATAACAGCAGATGCCAGTCTTGTTTTTCCATACTCTCCCCAGCCGCGCGTTAGTTTATCCTTTTCTTAATTTAAGATTTAAAGCTTCTAAGCCTATAGCGTTTACTAACAAACCTGTTCTGTAACTCTTCGCCTTAGGTCCAGTTTCCATTGGAGCAAAAAATAAAAAACAGAATGGAGCCTCAGCCAACCTGTCAACTTGCAGGTTCCGGTTTTATTAACTGCTTAAAGCTTTTTCTATGCATCTTTGTAGGGTAGAAAAAACAACTTTAGGGTCACCGGACTTTCCAACGAATCCGTTGGCGCCTAAGTTAAAGGCTTTGAGGGCTGTTTCCTTATCTTCTGTTACAGTAAACACAATGAATGGAACATTATTGTTGCTTTCTCGAAGCGCTTTCAGAAACTCGAAGCCGTCTGTAAAGGGCATCCGAATGTCGCATATGAT
>CAYVVO010000055.1:0-5645 GCA_964455275.1 uncultured Candidatus Bathyarchaeia archaeon
TGGTCTGTCGCGTCAAAGGATACGACCTAGACCTAGTAATGCCCGACACCATGACAAGAGAGAGACGCCAGATACTGTTAGCCTTAGGCGCCAAAGTAATCCTCAGCGAGGGCTCAAAGGGAATGGACGGAGCCGAAGACCTAGCACATGAGATCGCAGACCAAAACCCAAGCAAATACTTTATACCAAACCAGTTTGCAAATCCAGCCAACGTTCTCGCCCACTACGAAACCACCGCCGAAGAGATATGGAGAGACACGAAAGGCAAAATCACACATTTTGTGGCAGGCATAGGCACTGGCGGTACATTAATGGGCGTATCGTGTAGACTGAAAGAACTTAACCCAGACATTAGAGTGATTGCTGTCCAGCCAGAGGCAGGCAAACCTATTCAAGGGCTGAAAAATCTACAGACCCAGTATGTTCCAGCTATATGGAAACCTGAGCAGGTAGACGAAATCTACACGGCGTCTCCAAACGACGCTGAGGAGTCAGCTAGGCTTTTGGCTCTTCAGGAGGGTCTGTTCGTGGGACCGAGTACAGGCGCTATTTTTCACATCGCCAGAAAGAAGGCGAAGGAAATCGATGGAGGAGTGATTGTGGCAATGGCTCCTGACGGAGGAGAAAAATATCTCAGCACATCTCTATGTGATCCAGCTCTATGCATAGAAGCCGTCAGAAAATTTGGAATCCAGTGCTCCTACAAAGACGGAAAACCAGTAACAGAATCTACAGTTGCCACTCCCAGAAAGGTTTCACCCTAAAACAAACAACTGCCGATCACAGAAGAGACACTAAGTTATGTAAAATGAATTTCTGGGCTTCCTTAACCTTTGACGCTATTTCGCAAACACAGCCTCGGTCCGCAGGGTCATTTAACTTCTCTATAGAGCCGTTCGAGGTCAGACTCAAACCGGATAAACTCTTCTTTTCCAAGCGTTGCCTTCCCAACAGACCAAGTTTTGAGTTTACCCGACGCAGTGCGCCCTTTAATGTTCATGCCTACACGAGTCTTTTTTATCTTTTTGATTTCGTGAAACACAATCTCCTTTCCGTTTTTTCGACGAAAAACTATTTTGTTTGGTTCAAGCACGATTTCTTTAAGGATCCAAGGACCTTTGCCCATTGCAAGTAGCGCCATGATGATGATAACAGGCGGGGAAATTATCAAGCCGAGCCTAATGAAGAGATACTCGATCCTTTCGACCAGAGGATAGTCGCTTAGGATATATGATGTAGAAAAGCCTATTTCGAACAAAATAGCCCACCAGCCAATTAGCGCTACCAAGATTGCAAGTACAATAAGGAGTACACCAAACGCTTTTCCAAATCTTACTGGCTTGACAGGATAAATTTCACTCATTTTGTCACCCACAAATAAAACAGAGAGTTGTATATTTAAGATTTTTTTACATTTCCCAATTTACGGAAGCTCTAAAGACCCCACCAGCGTCCTAGGAGATAATTTGGTTATTATCGGATGCTATATCGCAGGGTAAACGCGGCGAGCACACTTAAACGGGAAACTATGAAAGAAGCTAAAACGAGCCTGGTTTTGTGGGCACATAGCTTAAACATGACTTTTGTTGGATTGGACCTGAAGGATTAGATTTCGTATAGAATGCTACTTCTGTGTGACAGTTGGAGGTGCAAGTTGCATGTCTGATAGAGAACCTCGCGAAATGCATAATGCAGTCTGCTCTGAGTGCGGTAAAGAATGTCAGGTTCCATTCAAACCTGATCCCAGCAGACCAATCTATTGTCGAGACTGTTGGTCAAAAAGAAGACGAGCACGTAGTTTCCGTTACTAGGCGTTCACGTGAACGGATAGTTTTAACCGTTTTTTATTTTCCACATTTTTTAAACAGCAAAAACTGCAATTTTCAACTTTTTCCAGTTTAATGCGCCCAAATCTCTTGTTTCAGACAGGTCAGATGCTCCATGGATAAAGGTTATTAGATGATGAATGATAACTTTCTCTTGTATCCCCAAATTCAAACTCAAAAAGTTAGAGCTTTAGGGTGCTAGATGTGTTAGCGTGGCTGCAGGGCATAAACGCTCGATTATCGAGAGAAGGTGAGGAAAATTAAAAAGAAAATTTCTGGAGTAGAATACATCGAGCTAATCAGCGACAACCTTCTGAAAATGACGGAGAAGAACCTGCTTCCATTGTACGAAGACTTGAGAGCCGCAGATTGCATCGTATGTGGCGGCTCAGGAAGATCCCTTCATTCCTTGAATATAGCCATGAGCCAAATAGCCATGATGAAGGAACCCAAAGTAATCATCACCAGAGAAGATGTTGGTTTTCCGGGAAGAGGAATGTATGACGCCGCTTCAGAACTAGAAAAGCGGCACAAAAAAATTGTTCTTCTCGTCAATTCTGGAAGCGGCGAATCCGACGACCCTAGGCACCTCGCTGAAGAGCTGGAAAAATATTTGGAAGAGACGGGCAGCACCAAGTTCACGATGGGTTTGATAACGTCCAATTCTAACTCTTCACTTGCAAAGCTCGCTCAGAGGCACGGTCATGTGGTTAAGGTGGCGGGTCGAAGAAAACAGCAACTGCCATCATCTGACGCTTACAGCGAAACAGGAATAATGGGGGACCTCTTTGAGCTTGGCAGCTTGTTTTTGCTGCAGATGATTACCGAAGCAATAGCCGACAACAGTTCCGTGGAGAAGGTTCTTGAGCTTATATCTGAGGAAGCACCGGTTTTGAGGGAACTTACTGAAAATGCGATTCATTCTGAAGCCACCAAGGCAGCCCTAGATATTCTTGAAAGACGCAGTGATGTGTTCCTAGGGGGCAGAGGAACTGCTGAGGAGGTGGCTAAGATGACTGCTGTGCGGCTGTTTCACATCAAAAAGTCTCTGGGCGACGACGTTTATATTGCCCGGGGAGTCAACACGCCTCATCCAAGGGCTGGAGACCTTGAGATTCTTATATCCTACTCGGGAAGGACTAAGCCTGTTGTTGGTTGGTGCAACAGGTTTAGGGGTTTGGGCGGAACTGTTCTCTCGATTGTTGGTCGTGAAGGGGCACCTCTTGACCTGAATTCTGATCTGAGGATTCTTCTTGAGGAGGCAGTTGAACATGGAAAGCCACGAAGATTCTATATGAGAGCGGCATATGTGCTGAGCTGCCTACCCATTCTGTTGACGGAAAGACTGAGCCTGAAAGGTCTCCTTCTGCCAGAATACATACTCAACTGGTACCACTCGGTAATTGAGTGAATCACTGCTATTCAAGACAGGAAAGAATGTGCCAATTGGCGATTAGACCTTTTTCAGCACACTTCCCTTATGTGCAGATTGAACAAGCTGAGAATAACGCACTAGGTAGCCCGTTTTAACGTTCGGCTCTTTTGCTGTCCAAGACTTTGACCGTTTAGCCAGTTCTTCAGCGCTCAGTTTCACGTTCAGTTTTCTTTTCGGAACATCAATCTCTATGATGTCCCCGTTCCTTAGCATGGCTATGGGTCCGCCGACAGCAGCCTCAGGAGACACATGCCCTATGCATGGTCCTCTGGTGGCTCCCGAAAACCGTCCATCAGTAATCAGGGCAACGGACTCGCTCAACCCCATCCCCGCTATTGTCGCCGTAGGCGAAAGCATCTCCCGCATCCCCGGTCCCCCTCTCGGACCTTCATAACGGATGACCACCACGTCACCTTCCTGAATTTCTTTGTTCAGTATAGCCTTCATGGCGTCTTCTTCAGAATCGAAGGTTTTGGCAGGACCTTGGTGAACCATAATGTTTGGTGATATGCCCGCAGCTTTAACCACGGCTCCGTCAGGTGCTAAGTTTCCAGTCAAAACGGCTATTCCGCCTTGCTTATGAACTGGGTTATCCATTGGACGAATAACTTCGGAGTTGAGAACAACAGCAGATGCAATGTTTTCTTTGACGGATTTTCCTGTTACTGTGGCAGCGTTCAGATGAAGCGCCTTCTCCAGTTCTTTCATAACTGCTGGAATTCCCCCTGCCTCATCCAAGTCTTTCATGTCGTAGGGTCCACTCGGAATCATGCTGCAGAGATGTGAAACCCGTCTACTCAACTTGTCAAACGTGGATAGGTGCAAATCAACTTCTGCTTCGTTTGCAATAGCCGTAACATGCAACACAGTGTTGGTTGAGCCTCCAAGAGCCATATCAACCATAATGGCATTATCGAAAGAATCCGAAGACAAGATGTCCCGCGGCTTCAAATCTTCCTTTACTAACCCAATGATTCTTTCTCCTGTTGCCTTGGCGACTCTTAACCTTTCAGCGCTTACAGCAGGTGGAGTAGCGCAGCCCGGCAGCGACATTCCTAGTGCCTCGGTTACGCATGCCATAGTGTTGGCGGTGAACATGCCGTTGCAAGACCCGCAGGTGGGGCACGCGACATCTTCAAGGCACTTCAACTCTTCTTCGCTCATTTTGCCTGCAGCAACTTTGCCTATCGCCTCAAACATCGAGTCTGTTCCCACTTTCTTTCCTTTGTAGATGCCCGAAAGCATTGGACCCCCAGTTACCATTATGGCGGGGATGTTGAGTCTAGCCGCTGCCATCAGCATGCCGGGAGTTATCTTGTCGCAGGTGGTTATCAGAACTATTCCGTCGAATCTGTGAGCCTGAACCATAACCTCAACCGAGTCTGCGATCAGCTCCCTAGACGGCAAAGAATACCGCATTCCGCTGTGACCCATGGCGATTCCGTCGCAGATGCCTATAGTGTTGAATTCGAAGGGAACGCCACCGGCACCGACTACGCCCGCTTTCACCGCCTCAGCAACCTGATTCAGATGAGCGTGTCCAGGAACTATATTCGTGTAACTGTTTACCACGCCAATGAATGGTTTAGATAAGTCGCTGTCTGAGATTCCAAGAGCCTTTAGCAGGGCACGGTGAGGAGCCCTCTCAACTCCAACTTTTACTGCATCGCTTCTCAATTTTTTCCCCTCTATAACTGAATAAGGAATAAACGATTCTGTTAAGTGTTTTGACCCTTCCCAAAAACTGAATTGCCTGAAAAACCTCTCTGTGACCCCTCAAGCTCCCAAGAACAGATCGAATCATACATAGTAAAACTTTTATATTAAGACTTAAGTTGTTGTGGTGAAATGAGGAGTGAATCATGAGGGATCATTGGGTACCCGAGGGACAGAAAATGGGGGATCGCTTTATCCACTAGCTTCCCCAAACAGATAAAAATTTTTGACACCACCCTCAGAGACGGCGAACAGACTCCTGGCATTTCTTTAACTCCAGAAAAAAAACTTAGAATTGCCAAAAGCTTAGACAAGCTTGGAGTCAACGCCATAGAGGCTGGTTTTGCCGCGGCTTCTGAGGGTGAACTAGAAGCAATAAGACTCATTGCAGATGCAGGACTAGAGGCAGACGTCTACAGTATGGCTAGGGGAGTAATAAGCGATATAGATGCCGTGCTGAAAACCGGCGCCGTGGGAGTGCATCTGGTTATTCCTTCCTCAGATTTGCATCTAAAATACAAATTGAAGAAGACCAGAGAAGAGATTCTGGAAATCACGGCGGACACCACCCAATACGCCAAGGATCACGGGCTCAAAGTTGAGCTTTCAGCAGAGGACGCCACCAGAAGCGACCTCGATTTTCTCACCAGAATGTTCAAGGCAGGAGT
>CAYVVO010000056.1:0-6801 GCA_964455275.1 uncultured Candidatus Bathyarchaeia archaeon
ATAAATAAGCATTTCCTTGTTACGGGTATAGGCGTGCATTTCGTCTGTTAACCCGTGCATCTAATCAAAAACACATCTTCTTCTAAAATCATGGACGATGAAGCTTAGATTTGGTGGCTCTAAGCAGATGTGCAAGCGCTGTTTTTGTTGCCGAGAAACCATACGTTCCACCTTTAGAGAACATGCGGAGAACATAGCGGGGACGCAGATAAAACCGGTGAAAAGCCTGTTCGCGGATTTCCCTCACCTCTTGCATACTCAATGTTGGAAGCTCAAATATGGGAGTCGCCGTGTCATACTTGTCGAAGTCGGTTACCTTTATCCAACCCATCTTCTTCACATTATCAGCCATCGGAGTTCCAGGATAAGGCGTTGCAATATAGTAGCCTATATCATCGGGGTCTATTTCTTCAACAAGTTTAATGGTTTCCATTGCGCTTTCTCTTGTTTCACCTGGAAACCCGAAAACCACACTTGCGATGGTCATTAACCCAACTTCTTTTGCCGATTTAAACGCCTTCCTTGTTTTGTTTGCGGTGAATCCCTTTCCCATGGCATCTATAACCTTCTGTGACCCCGCCTCGACACCGAACCACACGGCAATGCATCCGGCATCCTTCATTTTCTGAAGCAAATCCTTTGTAACCATGTCAACGCGAGTCCCGCAATCCCACGTTATCTTAAGGTTTCGGTTATGAATTTCTCTGCAGATTTCCTCAACTCTAGACTGGTCTACAGTGAAGGCGTCGTCATAAAAAGTGAAAGTGTCCGCTCCGTAGGTGTTGTGAAGATACTCAAGCTCGTCCACCACGTTTTTGGCGCTTCTCATCCGAAACTTTCTGCCGAACATCCTGACCGCCGAGCAGAACTCGCACCAAAACACGCAGCCTCGGCTGGTCATCAGGGGAAACATTACGTTCCCGTATTTTTTGAGGCGGTCAAGCGGCCATAGGTGATGAGCGGGAAAGGGCAGGCTGTCAAGGTCTTCTATGTAGGGACGGTCCTCAGTTTTCACGGTTTTTCCGTCTTTCCTGTAGGTTATGCCCAGCACGTCACCGAAGCTTTCGCCTGCCTCCAGTCGTTGCATCATCTCCAGAAGCGTGTTTTCGCCCTCCTTTCGAACCACAACATCCAGTTGCGGGCACTCTTGTAGTGCTTCTTCGTCCCAGAAGGTGACGTGGACGCCGCCGAGGAGGGTCAGGCAGTTGGGGCAGACTTCTTTTGCGATTTTTACGATTTTAAGCGCAGACTTGTAGGTGAGGGTGGTTGCTGTCATTCCAACTATGTCTGGCTTCCGTTTGCTGAGTTCGCTTTTTGCTTCCTCAAACGATATGTTTAGGGCTTGGCAGTCAATCACATCAACTTCGTACCCGTTTTTTTCTAGAACAGCAGCCAGATACCCCAAACCTAGGGGGGTGAATGGGGGATGCTGATGTGCGCCCTTTGGGTAGGGTGGGTTCACAAGGGTTACATGTAGCGGCATAATCCTTCCCTGAGCGTTATTGTTTTCACAAATACAGCAAGCCACATGCTTAATATCTTTTGCATAAAAGGGAGTTCACACATGCAAAGACTGATGAAAGGGCATCCAAGCGAGACGTTAATACCCTAAAAGGGGAAACAGGTAGAGACTTGTCAGCAAGAGTATTGGCAGCATAAAGAGTATCGCTAAGATTATTGCAACGTTTCGGATTCTTAAGGCGCAAATGATTTTGTTTGCGTTCAGCTCTTCAACTGGGTCCCCAACAGCGTATTGCCCCGGCTTTTCTAATTGCACGCGAAGCGCTCCAGCCATGGACGCCATCTGCCACCCGTGATTTATGCTCGGAATCTTCGCTTGGTCTCGGCGGGCGATTGCCCAAGCGTTTTTGTAGTCTTTGCCCAGAATGGCTGAGGCTAAAATTATCAGGATGGTTGTTAACCGAGCTGGGATATAGTTGACTATGGTGTCGGAGACTGCGGAGAACCATCCGATGTGAAGGTGCTCAGGGTCTTTGAATCCAACCATCCCGTCAAGAGTGTTGATGGCTCGAAACGCGACGGCGCCTGGAACACCAAAAAAGCCGTAGTAGAATATGGGGGACAGCCTAAAGTCGGTTAGGTTTTCGGCTAGCGACTCGATAACGGAGGAGGCTATCTGGGAGCCAGTTAAGTCCTTGTTGTCTCTTCGCGAGAAGTGAGCGTATTTTCTGGCTTCGTTCAGGTCTCCTGATTCGATGGCTTTGGCTGCGGCTTTGCCCCAGTCTGTTTCAAGCTTCATGCAGATGGTTAGTTTAAGGATTACAGTTGCGACGAGAACGTAAACCAGAACGCCTAGGTAAGTGCAGATGATTCTTAGCCCAAAGTAGACAGGTAACATGAAAGCGATTATTACGGTCAGGGCTAACAGGACACCGCCTATTTTTTCTATTTTCGGATTCGGGTTCTTGAAGTGTGGCTCTAACACTGAGGTTAACTTGCCCATCCACACGGTTGGATGCAGCTTGAACTGGATTCGCTGTGGGTAATTGGGGGAGGGGTCGCCGAAAATCAGATCTAACAGCAGAGCTAAGACGAGAACCGAGACTGCAACTAAGAGACTTGTTATCGCTATCATCGATCAAACACTGCCACTGAACAACTAGATACCGATAGTCCAGAAATCGTACTTAAATCGATTGCCATCAAAACCCAACAAAACCGCATATTAGGAGACTATTAGAGGTACATTGTTGAAAACAGTATTTTTTCTGGAATCAGCGGATACTGCATCCTTAACGTGCTTAACTTCTGTTTCTAAGCCATAACTGCAACCATCATGACGAGAGCGATCATCCTGTTGATTTCGTTGGTGGCTCCCAGTACGTCTCCGGTTACGCATCCCAAAGTCTTGTTGGCATAAGAATCCAAAACCGCCACAGCAACAGCCATTGCAGCAAGAACGAAAACAAAAGAGAAGCCGACTAAAACGAAGCCCACCACTGCACACAAAAGCAAGGAAGCAACCGCTTCAAGATGCTTGTTCTCCATGGATTCAATCACATAATATCCCATACCCTCGTATGCTGGCTTCTTTCCCAAGTAGGCAGTCAAAACCATGCTCGTCTTAGCCACAACCTCGGCAACCACTGCTGCCTTCAGGATGTCCAAGCCAGAGAAACTTCCGAAAGCTAAACCCGTTAATGCAAGAACGATGACTCCAGATGCTATCGCCGCCGCGCCCGTGTACATGTCATGCATAACTTCCAATCTCCGTTTGGCGTCGCCCCTAGCCATCGCCGCGTCACTCAAATCCAGGAGACCATCTAAATGATGAAAACCGGTCAGAAGCTGTATGCTGACTAAGACAAGGAAACCCGAAATCAGGTCGGGCAGAAAAAAGTTTGTTGCAAAGCCCACTGCTCCAGCAACAGAGCCTATAACTAACGCCACTATGGGGCAAAGAAAAAAGTATTTGGATATCACCTCGATTGATTCCATTCCAACGGGCACAATGGTTAAGAAACCAAACAAACCCTTCAAACTTTTGAGTACCAACCACAGCACCTTCAACAGCGATATGTTTTGCCCTGAAGAACATATGTGCTATACATAGTCTTTTAAGTTTGCTCAAAAATTCACGTCTGAAAAAGGCATTTCTTGTTCCTGTTTTCTCAACAAAAAGCTTATACGAGGGGCTAGCTATAAAAACCACACCTACTAGGTGAAAAAGAAGGTATTATAATGGCTTGGTTAAAATCCATGATGGAAAAAGAACCGCCTGAACCAGAAAACCCGATAGGAACTGTTGTAATAGGCGCCCTTGACCCCGATCCACACACAACCCCTAAAGAAATGGTGCGAAAAGCTCTCAAAAGAGCAAATTTCAAATGCATTGATGTTGGAAAAAAGGCACCGGCAAACGTTTTCGCTTCACAAGCAAAAGCAAGCAACGCAGACATAATAGCTGTTTCAATAAACACCACTCTTGCCAAAAACAACATACCCCTGTTGATGGCAGCCATCGAGTCTATGGGACTAAAAGGCAAAGTCAAAATCATGATTGGTGGCGCAGCTGTAGACAAAAGTGACGCAGATGAGGTAGGGGTATTGTTCGGTGCGACCAAAGAAGAGGCTGTGGCATTAGCAAAGAAGGCTATGGGAAAGTAAGTTCGGCGGCGAATTATCCGAATAAAACATGAGACGTGAGATAGAATGTTTAGGTTTAAAAAGAAACAGAAAATTATTGAAGCTGGCGGAATAAAACTTGGAGGTCAACCGGGAGAACTTCCCACTGTCCTAACTGGCTCAATCTTTTACGCAGGTCACAAGATTGTAGAAGACAAGAATCTGGGAATCTTCGACAAGGCAAAAGCTGAAGCCCTAATTAACAGGATGGACGAGCTTTCTGACATGACAACTAACCCGTTCATCTTGGATGTCGTAGGAAATAGAGTAGAGGCTTACCAAAAATACCTCGATTTTATCAGCAAAGTAACCGACGCACCAATGCAGGTGGACGCCATAAGCCCCAAAGTAAGAATGGAAACCATCACATGGGCACATGAAGTCGGCTTATCAGGCAGAATCATCAACAACTCCATATACAAACAAGTCAAAGAGAAAGAACTAGACAACCTAAAGGCATGCAACATCAAAGCATCCATCGTCCTATGCGACACCCCTGAGGACGAGAGCGCCAACGCAAGACTTGAAGTTCTGCCCACAATCCTAGATATGGCAGACAGCGCAGGCATAGAAGGTGCACTTATCGACACTGCCATTCCCGCATGGGGAATAGGAGTCGGAGCAGGCGTCAGAGCCATCTACTTGGTCAAAGAGAAATTTGGTGACCGCGGAGCAGTTGGAACTGGCATCGGAAACGTAACAGACACGCTCGGATGGATGAAAGGCAACTTCGGCAAAGAGATGAGAAAACCCTCAGCTGCAGCACAAAATGCTATCCTTCCAATTATGGGAGCCGACTGGATCATGTTTGGACCCATAGAATTTGCAGAGTTCCTCTTTCCGGTTATTGCAGTGATTGACACCTACATCTTGACTGCAACCGCGGAAATTGGCACTAAACCTGCAATAGAGGGTATGCATCCTCTGTTCAGAACTATGGCTTAAACAGGAAAACCACAATTTTTTTCGCGGGCTTCACGCCCACTTTTTATTTTTTTTCTTCAGAATTCCAGCCTTAACATTGTGGGTGGGGTTACCCGAGTTAAGTTTACAGCTTTCATTGTTCCCGCAGCCATCCAATCGGTTTGCTTAGGGAATTACGTTTTTATGTAGACAGGCTCATAAGAGAGTGGGTGCGCACATGCCATCTCTAGAAACAGTTATCTTAGAAGTCTTGGAGGCGAAGCAGCCGAGGAACGTGAAAGAACTGGTTCAGTTAGTTCAAGAACAAGCTGACGCTACACTGGACGATATAGAGAAAACAGTGAAGAACCTTCACCGAAAGGGGCTGGTGGCGCTTGAGGAACCAACACGCCATACAGAAAACTTCAGCAGCTTCCTGTCTCCGAGAAACAGCCGCTGGTTCTGGATTGTCATATGCACATCAATTCTTTCATTCATTTCTATCCTGCTCATTCCCGAAACCGGAACACCATTATCCTATATACGGTACATCTTCGCCTTTGTTCTCGTAGCCTTTCTGCCTGGCTACTGCCTAACCGAAACACTGTTCCCCAAGGAGGATGCGCTGGACATGATCGAAAGATCAACTTTTTCCATAGGATTAAGCTTCGCCGTCACAGCCCTAGTGGGACTGTTCTTGAGTTTCTCTTCTCTCAGCTTAACTCTGGCAACAGCGCTTCCGGCTTTGGGTTTCCTAGTGATTGTTTTAGCAGTCGCCGCCTTAATTCGAAAATACAAAATGCAGTAAACTCTTTCTCGGGCATGTAACCTAAGAAAAAAATGCTGTTTGACCTGTAAAAAGGGTAAAAAAGAAGAAAAAGGCTGAATAGTAGAGCCGTGTTCTTACTTTACGATTTTGTCCCATCTGTTAAACAGATCGAGCGCTGGTTGACCGCCGTAGTCGCTTAGCGAATCTCTGTATTCGCCCATTTTGGTTACTGCCTTCTGGAACTTCACCATGTTCTCTGCAACGTCTGCAAGATAGATGATGCCGTCGATTCCTGTTCTCATCACACGAACCGAAACTCGGATCAGCTGGTCAACTGGTGGGCAGTGAGCGGGGTCGTCTCCTGGACCGCAAACGTAAATGTTGGAGTACACTGGCTTCTCTGGGAAGATTCTTCTGAACGCACGTGCAATCATCTCCCAATACCATGAAGTTGCATAGTTCTGAGAGAACATGACAATGTTGAATGCGTCGCATATCTTGTAGAGTTCAGGGAAGTCCATTCCGAAACGTTGGTCAGCATTTGCTGGGTCAGGCAGAACTGCCAATACCAGCTTGGTCTTTACGCGCTCCTTTACGTCCTTGATGAACTCTGTGATGATTTGGTTGCGCCATGTGAACCAGTCCAGTCCACTCTTCTTCCATAGTTTGTTGCATCGGTCGCAGGTGCAGTGTCCGTGGTCGGCGAAGTGCCAGCTGTTCAAGAATACTGGTTGGCCTGTCTCTTCAACTGCGTTTTCGATGTAGTCTAGCTGCTCTGCTCTGAATTCTGGTTGTGTTGGGCATAGGATGTCCCAGTGAAGGTTAAATTGGTTGTTTCCTCTCACGGCTCGTCCGCGCTTTGACTCAGAAACCCAGTCTGGGTGTGCACGTCCAGACACGTTGTCTCCGAAGACTGCGATGTTGTTCCACATGTCGCTTTGTGGGGTTCCCCGTCTTCCTGTCTCCGGTTTCAGTCGGTACAC
>CAYVVO010000057.1:0-6597 GCA_964455275.1 uncultured Candidatus Bathyarchaeia archaeon
TCCCAATGTTACTGCGTTTTGTTGAATTGCATAATAAGGCTGGCGCTGAAACGACTCGTAGAATCGGGGAGAGAGAAGAGTGAAACTAAAAATGAGAAATTGACGGTTTTGTTTGAAGCAGTCTTGGCTGCATCTGCGAAATGGATGGATTAGCAGATTTCAGAAAACGTAAATACCGCCGAAACATCTAGTCAAGATGGTGAAAATCGAGTGAAGATTGCAGTTTCTGGTAAGGGTGGCGTGGGGAAAACCCTTGTTTCAGGGGTTCTTGCAGGCTATTTTGCAAAAAAGGGATTCAAGGTGATGGCTATTGACGCTGACCCATCCCCTAACCTAGCCTTGACGCTGGGCATACCCGTTGAGGAGGCAAACAAGATAGTTCCAATCTCCGAGAACGCCGAACTGCTGGACAAGAAGACCCGCACCGACTACCCGGGAGTATACAAGCTCCACTTCACGGTGGACGACATAGTTGAAAATAACGGAATGAAATCACCCTACGGCGTAAACCTGCTTGTCATGGGAACAATCAAATCGGCTGGCGAAGGATGCGCCTGCGGAGCCAACGCGGTGATCCGGGAGCTTCTTCGTCACCTGATTGTTGAACGGGACGAGATTGTGGTGGTGGACATGGAAGCTGGCTTGGAACACATGGGAAGGGGAACAGCCAGCCAAGTTGACATCATGCTGGTGGTTGTTGATTCCAGCCGAAAATCCTTGGAGATTGCCAAGAAAATTTCTGGTTTAGCCCACGAAGCGGGAATAAAAAACGTTTTCATCGTTGGAAATAGAGTCCGAGATTCGGAGGAAAAACAGTTGATTACCGATTTCACCGAAAAGAATGCGCTTCCGTTACTGGATTTGATTCCATACGATGACACAGTGATAAAAGCGGACAGGGTAGGCGAGGCTCCTCTCAAGTATGCAGAAACTTCAGAGAGCGTAAAGGCTATTCAGGCTATCGGCGAGAAACTTCTCCAAAACAAGAACTGAATTTCTGGGTGCCAAAATGGTTGAGTATAGGCGCCTCAGCATAGAAGACGTTCGGGACGGTTGAACGGAAAACATCTTAAATAATGGTCACAGCGTTATACAATAGAATCAAAGGGAATGAAACAGCTCATGGACCTGCCTGAACAAAGAATAGTCGGTTCTCTACTCTTGCTCGCTGGCATATCATTCCTAGCCGTAGGACTCGCCACAGGTCAGATAACAACTATAATCGAAATTATCGGTCAAGTACTCAACGCGGCAATCGCAGGATAACCCTTTACATACGCGCTCAGTTTTTACGGGATTTCCAGAGACCCATCAGCTGGGAAGCTTCTTTGAGTGGATTCTGCAGCATCATTGACACTCCGGCAGTGCATTCCAGCCAGCATCCCCTACAAGCGGAGACTTTGCGCCATCCCTCACTGTCCCGTTTCCCCTTCAATATGGCATCGACAGAGCCGCTTAACGTGTCCCCCAGCACAAGGTCTGACCGAGCTGGACAAGCCAAAAGTTTACCCGACGGGTCAATGGCAACATACAGTTCTCCAGCGTGACAGATTTTCGGCGCCTTACCCTTGAAAAACAGCTCGAAACCCTTCACAAAATCTGTTGGCACCGCCAAGAAACTGGGATCAGAGCGTTTGAGCCTCAGCAGATAGTCGATAAGCCTAGAAACCTGTTTGTCGGATGGGGTGTTTTCTGGTGTTGGCGGATAGGGGTGCATGGGCTGAACCTGGGCGAAGGCAACTTGGCTGCGTAGTTCCTCAATGAATTTGGGCAAAGCCTCGATGTTCGTTGGGGTAGCGACGCTGTTCACGCCCACCTTTACTCCGTGAGCCTTCAGCAAACGTATGGCTTCAACCGCCTTATCATAGGTTCCCGGCACTCCCCGTATTTTGTCATGAACATCTTTGGGACCGTCAAGGGACACAACAACCACATCAAAGATATCCGCCACCTCACCGACTCTGCGCTCATTCAGCAGTGTTCCGTTGGTGTTCATACTCACCAGGCACCCATGTGATGCCACTCGTTTGGCGAGGACATTCAAGTCTTTTCTCAGGAGAGGTTCGCCTCCGCTGAGGTCAAAAAAGGAGACACCTAAACTGCAAACCGCATCTATGGCTGCTAAAGCCTTCTTTGTTGGCAGCTCCGGGATGTCCGTTTTCCACCATTCGCAGAAGACGCATCTCATGTTGCATCTGCCGGTTACGTTGTAGGATGCAAACAGGGGGGTGGGTTTTTTTGCTTTGAACTTGAGGAATCCGGTGAGTATCTTGGCGGTTAACTGGTTAGGCTTCATGGTTGTCTTCCCCACTTTTAGTTCAGAGAAATAAAATACTTCTGAGATCAGCGATTTTCATTTATGTTCTATCTCTGGGCAGTCTAGCTCTTTTGCTTTATTCGTTCATACATTTTTTCTAGGGTCCAGCGGATGGATGATTTCAGTTCCCGGGACCTGTCGCGTCTGAGGTTATTGATGGTTATCTCCCTGAGTGTGTTTCCGTCTTGTTTGATGTCGTAGGATAATACTTTTTCTGGGTCCATCTTGCCTTTGCTGGCGTCTTCCCTGTCTTTTTCCTGCATCTTCGCCAAAACCCGTTCCACAAAAAAGGATTTGAAGGGTGGAGTGTTGATGTCGAAGTTTTTGTCCTCTGCTAATATAATCTGTATCGAATCTTTTTCGATGTAAAATTGGGCTAAGAGGTCTCCGGTTACCGTTTTTAGTGGGATACCCTTTTTTTGTTGTTTGACCGAAGGCTGTGCAGTCGCCTCTGTCGGAGGGGTCTGAACTGGCTTAGAGATTTCTGCTCTTTTGAAGCCCTCCTTAATCAGGGTTGTATCTATTAAATTAAGCAGCGTTTTCAGTCCATCCAGTTCTGTTTCCATTGTTTCTACCCGTTTTTCCAGTGTAGCACGGATCTTAGCTATTTTCTTGATTTTCTCTTTTTCTTCATCCTCACTCATAGTTCATCCCCTTCAACCAAACTGGTTCTACGCTTCAGTCCAAGCTTACATGAACATATCATATTATTCCATAACAAATATGAAAGAAGCCCTTTTAAGTTTGGTTTATCCCCGAAAAATAACTGCCTAACAAGTTTCGGAGTCTCTGAGATGACACCAAATTATGCGCAGCAGAGAGTGCGTTTACGTCGTGAGGGCGGGCAGTTCATCCACAGGCCTGAACACTAGTTCCCATTCTTCCGCCAAAAACTGCTCAAATTCCTTGAAGACACAGCTTTCCGTTTCGTTAAACTTTCGGCAGATATTCTCTCCGGTGTAGACGCAGCTTAGGTCAAATATGGCAGTTTTCTTTTTCAGCTCAGGAGTTTTCTTCACTTGTGATATCAGGAATTCGGGTGGTCTTTCCGGAAACAGCCAACATGTGTATGCGACGTCCACCACCTCGTAGGAAATACCGCGGCGGATGCCGCATTTGTGGTTTGACACGATTCTTTCAAACGTGGATGGGTGGATGGTTTGCGTCCACAGAAAATTGTGGTATTTTCCATCGTCTGTTCTGACCCAGTCTTCGGTTTCGCAGGTTTCCCAGCTGCTTAATCGGCACCGCTCTTTAAAACTGTCGATGAGACTCCAGATGGTGGGAAAACGTAAATCTATTGACATTTCCTAGTAGACATCTATAGAAGATTATTCTATTTTCGCAGATTTAAGGTTAATTGACAGGAACCCCGAAAAAATGTTGCTTAAAGTCGTGAAAATTGAACAAATGTAGGAGTGGTTGCATTTTAGGTTACATTCCTCTATAAACGACGGTTGAATCCGTAAACTTGAAGCTTGAAAAATTTACGGAAAAAACTCGATAAATCTACATTTTTCCGACAGAAAACAATAAATTAACAAACCCGAAACTTAATCACCATCTTCAAGGTTTGCACGATGAAGCTGAAAAACCAAGCGATTTCTCTCGATTCTTTAGACTGGAAAATTTTAGAAGCCCTCCAAGAAAATTCGAAGCAAACCTACTCAGAGGTTGGTCGCCAATTAGGCGTAGCCCACTCCACAGTCTATGATCGCATAAGAAAGATGGAGAAAAAAGGGGTCATCAAAAAATGGACCGTTGACATCGACCAAGAAAAAATCGGTTTAAATTACGTTACGGCTCGCATGACCGTTTACACTGACCCGAAGGAAAGCGAGAATGTAGCAAAGAAACTGTCAGAGGCTAAGCAGGTTTTGGAGGTTTCGATGTCGCTTTCTGAGGAGTTGCTGATAATCGCGAAGGTGATTGCCAGAGACCAGGATGAACTGCACTCTTTTATAGCAAAAAAGGTTGCGCCTCTTCAGGGAGTGCTGAGAATCCGAACTTCAATCGTCACAAAAAAAATCAAAGAAGAAAGAATCCTTATCGAGAAAAAATGAAAAGTATAAAAGATTTGGCATCTATAATTAAAACGGAATAGAGACTGTTTCTCAGCGTAGAGGAGAGCTTCACTTTGGCGCCTTCATCTTCAGCCCGAATTCTCAGAACATTATCGAGAGAGAACGCCTTCTATTTCTTCACGTCTGTCGGCAACTACACCGGTCAAAGGGCAATGTCCTTGGAAGAGTTTGCGAACAAAATCAGAGAAGTCACAATCACGTCTCTGGAGTTCCATCTGTATCGAGGAGACTTCGAAAAATGGGCTGACGAAGTTCTCGAAGACAACATACTGACTGAAAGAATAGGTGCAGTGAAACTTCTGGAACCCGTCGGCAACACTCTGAGGGATCAACTGTATTTCACAGTTTCAAAACGTCTTGAAGAACTGAAAAACCCGAATAGCTGAATGGCTAGCCGTCTATCTTCTTGAGTTGGCTTCTGTACATCTCAACGATCTCTTTGGTGGTTGTTGCGTCCTCAGCGGATTTGTCCACCCGGTATTTCCCTGTGAAACGTGGGAATCTTATTGCAAGTCCGCTTGCCTCTCTTATGGCGTTCATGGCGCATGTGTGGATGGGACTGAGGGTTATCTCCGCGCCTCTGGTTTCTATGACAACTGCGGGTTCAAACCATACATCCATCTCGATGGTTGAGTTGACCCTAGGATGTTTATGGCTTATTTTGTGTTTGTTTAGCAGTTTGGGAAGCTTCTCAAGGTCTGCGTCGGTGAATCCGGTTCCGACCTTCGTTACCGTTTCAAAGGTGTCCTCGTCTGGGTCATACGCTGCAAGAAGGAAGGCTCCGTATGTTCCTGCGCGTTTTCCTCTTCCATGGAAGGCTCCCACCACCACCAAGTCCACGGTGTCGGTCATTTCGCTCCTGTAATCGCGTTTGTATTTTATCCAGTTCCAGCCTCTTGCCCCTGCCTGATAAACAGAATCCTGATTCACGGATTTGCAGATTATTCCCTCGCTTCCGCTTTCTATAGTCTTCTCGAAGAACAGTTCCAGCTGCTCCGGATTCTCTGCAATCACAGACTCTGCCACCTTAACATTGTCGCTTTGCTCAATAACCTTCTCGAGGTGCTGATGACGGACAGGGTAGGGTTGCTGGGTGAGGTCTTTTCCGTCAACGTATAGAACGTCAAACATGAAAAGAGCGATTGGATGTTCCTTCATTGCTTCTTTTATTCCGTATTTTCTTCTGCGGTGCATCAGCTCCTGAAACGGCTTCATCTCGCCTGTTTCTGGGTCAACGGCAACGGCTTCCGCCTCCACAATCGCCTCCTCAGCCCTAACATGCTTTCTGACATATTCGACCCCGTCTGGGTACTGGTCAGTGATGTTTTCGAGGCGACGAGAAAAGAGGATAACATCGTTTTTCTTTTTGTGTGCCTGTATCCGCTCCCCGTCATACTTGTATTCAGCTCTGCATCGTCCTCCAAGCTTCTCCAGAATCTCCTCCGAGGAACTCAGCCGCTCAGCAAGCATGGGACGAATCGGCTCCCATGGTAACACCTTGAACTTTTCGATTCCCTCCATCCCCTCCTCGGCAACGACTTTCGCAACTCTGCCCAAGTCAGACGAAACGTTATAGGCGCGCTCCAGATGTTCGCGGGTCTCTTTTCCGCCCCCAAAAGCCACTGCCAACGCATCCAGCACGGTCATGTCGGCGATTCCCAGTCTTAGGCTTCCTGTTACTGTTCGAACTATATACTTTGCCTCGCTTGGGGAAGAATCAGATAATAGACCCGCCAACAGAGCCAACTTCTGGTCTACTGAGCCTGAGCCTGTGGAGTTTGCCATCTTGTCCAATGTTTCGTAGACGCGCTCAACCGTCAAGGGTGTCGAAAAGAATGTTGCTTGGGTTTTCTTTTCCATGAATTTTTGGGTTGTTTCTCCGAGGTCCCCGGTTTGTTGCATGTCCTTTTCTATGTCCTTTTCTCTGTGACCCGCAGATCGTGCGACTGCGCGTACAGCCAGTTTCTCTGCGATGCCTATTTCTATTCCAACAAAGTCTGGGTACAGTTTTCCCTGAGTCAAATACACAACCTTGTCGATGAGGCTAGTTGGAGTCTCTTTCAATATTTCGACCAGATAGTCGGTCATTTCCAGCCTTTTCGTTGTTGCCTCAATCTTTTCGTAAGCTTCTGCGATACTGGAGTACTTCAACGGTGAACTTCCTCACATCTAGAAAGAGGCTTATGGAGATATTAA
>CAYVVO010000058.1:0-3718 GCA_964455275.1 uncultured Candidatus Bathyarchaeia archaeon
CTTCACCGGAAAAGGCAGAGAAATAGTGGCTATCAAAGCGTTGAACTTGGGTGCCGACCAATACATCAACAAGATCGGCAAGACAGAAGCGGTTTACAGTGAACTCGCACACGGCATACGTACGGTTGTGAAAGGCAAGAAGGCGGAAGAGGCACTGAAGGATAGCGAGAAAGAGAAAAGTGCAATTCTTGACAGCATGTCCGAGCTTGTTATCCATCAGGACTTGAAACATAGAATCCTGTGGACGAATAAGAAAGCTGCCGACTCTGTTAACATGAAAGCTGAACAACTTAAGGGTCACTACTGCCATGAACTATGGGCAAAAAGCGCCAAACCATGTGCTGCCTGCCCCATTGAGGAGACCATAAAGACGGGTCAACCACAACAAGGAGAAATTACTACTCCAGATGGTAGAATATGGTCCATTAGCGGTTATCCAATTAAAGATGCGAATGGTAAAGTAACAAGTATTGTGGAAGTCACAACAGAAATCACTATGCAGAAGAAGGCTGAGGAAGCGCTTCGGGAGAGTGAGAAGCGCTTTAGAGAATTGAGTGAATTACTTCCTGAAGTTATTTTTGAAACGGACAGCAAAAGAGCCCTTAAATTCGTAAATCATGCAGCACATATCAAATTTGGTTATTCTCTGGAAGAATTTGATAGCGGTTTGAATGCTCTCCAGATGTTAGTTCCCGAGGATCGTAAAAGAGCCGAAGAGAATATTGAGAGGATATTACGTGGAGAAAAGATAGGTTCTAATGAATATACAGCACTGAGGAAAGACGGAACTACATTTCCAATCATAATAAACTCCACTCCTATTATCCGCGGCAATAGGGCTGTCGGACTAAGAGGAATAATGGTGGACATCACCAAACATAAACTGGCGGAAAAAGCCCTTCAGGAGTCTGAGGAAAAATATAGACTTATGGTTGAGCAGGCTCCTGATAGCATAATAACTTTTGGCCTGAATGGTGTGGTTACGTCATGCAACGCTGCTTCAGTAGCAATATCGGGCTATTCTAAAGAGGATGTTGTTGGGAAACACTTTTCAGAATTGAGGTCCTTAATTGAGGAGGACATCCAAAAATTCAGGAAATTGCTTGATTCTCTTTTAGAAGGAAAAGCGCCGGAACCGTTTGAAATTGTTTACCTAAATAAAAACGGAACTTCCGCTTTTGGTGAAGTCCACATAAGTTTAATGAAAGAGAATGAAAAGATAACGGGTTTTCAGGCAATAATGAGAGACGTTACTAAACACAAGAAAGCTGAGGAGGCGTTGAGGGAGAGCGAAGAAAAATTCAGGAACCTTGCGGAAAAGTCGCCGAACATGATTTTCATCAACAAAAAAGGCAGAGTGATTTATGCCAATAAGAGATGTGAAGAGGTTATGGGATACAGGAGGGAAGAGTTTTACTCTCCTGATTTCAACTTCTTTACCTTAATTGCCCCAGAGTCTAAAGAACAGCTGAAGTCAAGTTACAGTAGACATTTGAAAGGCGAAGAGATTCTTCCTTACGAATATATCCTCATCACAAAAGAAGGGAAGAGAATAGAAGCGATACTCACGTCAAAGTTGATAACTTATGAGGGAGAACCAGCAATCCTCGGGATAATATGCGACATCACGGAACACAAAAAAACAAGTGAAAAACTGAAGGAGAGCGAAAGGAAATATCGGTTGCTGACCGAAAACATTACCGATGTCATATACATTCAGGACATGAATTTAAGTGTCACATATGCGAGTCCCTCAGTCGAAAAAATATCCGGCTACACTCCCGAGGAATTGCTGAAATTAAGGCCAGAGAATTTCATGACTCCCGAATCTTTTGAGCAAGGAGTAGCAGACTTCAAGGAGGCAATCACTTCAGCTGCGGAAGAACCGGATTACGAAATCCCGCTCAAGCAATACGAATACGTACGCAAAGACGGCTCCACTTTTTGGGGAGAACTAAAAATGAAACTGCTCCGAGACTCCAACAATAATCTTGTGGGATTTCAAGGTACACTCAGAGACATCACTGAACGCAAGGAGGCGGAGAAAAAGTTGGATGAGATGATGAATGCGCTGGTGACAATTAACGAAAAGTTGGGTGTGGTTGGCAGGTTGACGCGGCATGATGCCCGAAACAAGCTTTCTGTTATCGCCAACAACGTTTATTTGGCTAAACAGAAACTACCAGCCAACCATAATTCTTTAGAATTTTTGGGTGACATCGAATCGGCTATTGATCAGATGGATAAAATTTTTGATTTCGCAAGAACTTACGAGATGCTGGGCGTGGAGGAGCTGTCCCACATGGATGTTGGGAAGAGTGTTGATGAAGCAGCCATACTGCTTTCAGGCATGAATGATGTAAAGCTTGTGAATGAGTGCCAGGGCTTGACGGTGATGGCTGATTCGCTGCTGAGACAGCTTTTCTACAATCTTATTGATAACACGTTGAAGTATGGAGAAAAGGTCAGCCAAATCAGGGTACACTACATAGAGGGGGAGGATCAGCTGAAGCTGGTTTATGAGGATGACGGCATTGGCATAGCAGAGAATGAAAAAGAAAAGATTTTCAAGGAAGGCTACGGGAAAGGCACAGGCTACGGACTCTACCTAATCAAGAAAATCTGTGAAGCGTACGGCTGGACCATCAGAGAAACAGGCAAACAGGGCAAAGGAGCCCAATTCACCATGACCATACCAAAAACTACCAAAAACGGAAAAAAGAGTTACATAATCGATTAGATCCGTAGCATCATACCTGACTGCAGATAGTGGATGTGTAATAGAGCTGTTTTCTGCTAAAGTTTTAGGTGACCAGCTTCACGCCCTCGGCTACGGCGTCAGCTCTCTTCAGGTTGCTAAGTAAAACGTTGAGTCGGTAGGAGCTTGTGCCGATTCTAATCAGCTGCTTCACAACATAATCTGGGCGAATAAAGAATCGTTGATAAGCATCGTGAATCATCTGCTCAATCTCTTCGGAGGGCACAGCGTCGGGTGAGACTTCAGGCACCAAAACTCCGGTCTCCCAGTGTTTTTCTTCATCCACAAGACCCTGCATTTTAAGTTCCTCCCAAATATCGGTTCCCGGGAAAGTGGCTAGAATGTTGAATTGGGGGATGTCCACCCGAATCTTCTGCGCAAACTTTAGGGTGTTCCGAATTTCCTTTCTTGTTTCGTGGGGCGCCCCCAAAATAAACGATGCCACTATCACATCTATGCCCGCTTTTCTGGCTTTTTTGGATGCGTCTTCTGCCTGTTGTGGGGTTGTCCGTTTATCGTAATAATCCAGAACCTTCTGGGTGGCGTTTTCGATTCCAAAGTAAATCATTCTGCAGTTAGCCCTCACCATCTCCTGCAGCATGTTTCTGGGGCAGTTGTCAACTCTGCCTTCGGCAAAAAATTCGATATCTACCTTCTCTTTCTTTAATCTCCGGCATAGTTGGATCACTCTTTTTGGGTTCAAGGTGAAGTTGTCATCGACGAAAAGAAACTGTTTGTAGCCCTGACTGGACAGAAGATGCAGTTCCTCCATTATATTGTCCACTGATCTGGATCGCCAGAGGTTTCGCGCTAATCTTCGGCATCCACAGAAGCGGCATTGAAAAACGCAGCCTCTGGAGGAGACGAAGCTGCTGAACTTTTTCGGTGCAACAACTAATCCAGCGGTGGTGTTATGATATTCTACGTCCAGCAGTTCCCTGTCTGGAAAAGGTAGCGAGT
>CAYVVO010000059.1:0-1362 GCA_964455275.1 uncultured Candidatus Bathyarchaeia archaeon
AAAAACTTCGAGACGCCCTAGTTTCTGGGCTTGTCTCCCGCTGCAACGTAACCGACATAGGCGTGGTTACAACCCCTCTACTCTATTTTGCATTAAATCGTCTCAGGAAGGACGCTGGAATCATGGTCACCGCATCCCATAACCCGCCCCAATGGAACGGATTAAAGGCGTTCAGGGGAAATGGGGGAAGCATTTACGGCAAGGACATGGAAACAGTTAGAGAGTATGCGAAGGCTGTTGACCCCGAAAAGTTGGGTGAAAAACGGGGAAAAGCTGTCAGTTATGAGGGCATAATCGGGGAATATCAGGATTTTGTTCACAGCAAAATACAGCTTGAAAGAAAACTCACGGTTGTAGCCGACACCACAAATGGCACCTGCGGATTAGTAGCGCCAGCCCTGTTCGAAAGGTTAGGATGTGACATCTTAACTTTGAACAAGGAGCCGGACGGCACCTTCCCTGCGCATCTGCCCGTGCCGAAGCCGGAGACTTTGGGAGAATTAATGAAGGAAGTGGTTAGGCGCAAGGCTGATTTTGGAGTAGGATACGACGGGGACGGCGACAGAGCAGTGTTCATCGACGAGAAAGGCAACCTGATCCCCGGAGACCTGACATTGCTGATCTTCGCCAAAGACAGTCTCCAGAAGCACCCAGGCGGAAAGGTGGTTTACGAGTTGAGCTGCTCCATGGCTGTGGAAGAGTACGTGAAGAAACTGGGCGGAATCCCGATTGTTGAGCGGGTTGGGCACACATTCATAATGGATAAGATGATTGGCGAGAAGGCGCTGCTGGGAGGAGAAAAGAGCAGCCACTTCTATTTCGCTGATGTCTACGGCATGGATGACGGCGTGTATGCAAGCATGAAGATGGCTGAGATACTGTCCAAAAGCGATGAGAAACTCTCAGAGATGGTTGCTTCCCTGCCCCAGTATCCGTCAGTGTACGAAAAAAACTTTGAGTGCCCCGACAAACGGAAATTCCGGGTCATAGAAAACGTTCGGCGCCAATTCAAAAGGTATGGACTAAAAACCTTGGACATTGACGGAGTGAAGTTGATAGAGGAGAACGGCTGGGTGATCCTGAGAGCCTCCAACACTGAGCCGGTTATAAGAATCTCTGCGGAAGCCAGAACAAAAGAGAAACTGCAGAAACTTTACTATTTTGCAGTAACAGAACTAAACAAAGCAATGAAAGGTGGTTAATTGCAGACAATCATCCTTGCGGGAGGAGAAGGCAAAAGGGTTTTTCCCCTTGCCGTGAACAGACCTAAACCCATGTTCAAGCTTCTAGGAAAACCCCTGATTCACCACGTTATAGACACGCTGAAGGAAGCGGGCTTAAAAGACTACGTTGTTGTGGCGG
>CAYVVO010000060.1:0-7022 GCA_964455275.1 uncultured Candidatus Bathyarchaeia archaeon
GCTAAGAAACCAACCACAAAAAGCATTTTACTCCTAGAGGTTTTGATTCGCCGAGAAACTTCAATTATGCCCAACACAAGAAACATTCCAGCAACTGCCAAAACTGTAGGTTCTGTTAGAAATTTGACGCCTAGCTTTGGCACATTTGCGGCTATTAACAGTGCCACGCCAAAGGTCGTGCCGTATGAAACAAAGAGGCGAGATGAATATCGCCGTAGCAAGATTAGAACAAGTACGAAAATCAATGTAATTCCGAGGGGATATCGTGCTGCTCCCCAAGACGAAAAAAGATAACCCAGCGATAATCCTCCAGCAACTGCATAGGCAACGCTGTTTCGGAGAGGTCTTTCGGAGTCAATGGACCTTAGGAAGAAGAAGATGAACAGGAGGATACCTAAGATTCCAACGGTTTCATCGTCAAAAAATCCAAGGGAAGTACGGCTAATATAAGATGAACTTAGGGCTAAAAAGAAGGCTGAAAAAAGCCCCACCTCTTTACCGCCAATGTCTCTTCCCACAAAGTAGATAACCAAAACTGTCAACGTTGCCATAATCACTGGAAATATTACGCAGAAATTGAAAACAGGGTCAGCAGTTAGGGGATGATAAATATCTGAACTGAGGATCGCCGCCGGAGCAAGATTCAGCGCATTGGCTATCTGATAAAAGACCGCTGCTGTTGCTGCCAGCCCCGGAAAAATCGCGCCTGAAATGTTATATCCCTGTGGATACCAGCTCATGGTGTCTGTCCATGATACCCACGAGAAGAATCCGTTTTCAACCATGTACTTGGTTAAACGGTAATGCATGTGAGGGTCAAATTCTGAGAGCTGGAAACCCCAGCGGAGAGGAAGCAATCTAATTATGGCGGCTATAACAAGGATAATGAGAAGTAGAGATATGTGCAGCAGAGAAGAATGAGATATTCGGAAGCGAAGAGCTCCGATGCTCGTTAAGGCATTAACAGCTTTATCTTTACTGAACAATTTACTGATTTCCACTGCAAACCCTTCTCTCGTCAATGAAAACATTAAAACCCTTTATTTCTCTTGCGGTATCCACTGTTATCTCGCTTCCTTTCTTAAAGGAAAGAAATGTTTTAGCTTTTTAACATATGCCTAAACAAAGACGTAACGGATAGCAATTTGAATATAAAAGACCTAATTTGGAAGGCTCTGCCGCTCCCCGTCAATTACCTATCCAAACCTACTTTTTGATAACCTTGGGAACGTAGATAACACAGCCTCCACACATTGGGCACTGCCTAGGTTCCGCTTTGCTTTCATCCGCCCATTTATGTCCGCACTTCAAACATACCCACTCTGCCACACTTCACAACCCCATTCAAACCTCAGCATCTACATTAAAGCACTCAATTTTTTTCCATCACCAAGAAGAATTTGTTGAAAAGAACTTCGGGATTGGAAGCTTCACCGTCTTCTACCTGTTTCGTTGGCAGCTATAACATCAACTTTTTTCGGTACAAAAGATATTTTTTTGCCGCATTTGGGGCATTTACCATCGTGAGTCTGAATTATCTCATCTGGAGGTTTCAATTCTGAGCCTTCGTAAAGAACAAAACCACATTTTTCGCAAATTACCTGTTGAGGCACGGTCTCACAGCCATTCTAGACCGAAATACAACCGTTACAAGCTATTTATACATTACGACGAAACGCAGAAGCGCGTTAGAGTAGCCTTCCCGTTTGCTGAAAAAAGTAACGAAAACTCAGCTAAGCCTCCTTTTTTGTTCGATCGCCAGAGAATCCATTCCGATTGTTTATGTGGTTGCTTTTCTGTGAACTGTAAATACTTGTGGTCGTAAACCATTTATACCGTTTCAAGTGTCTGAAGGAAAATGGGTTAGGTACGCCGATGAGAAAATACACCCTGATAATCACCGAAAAACCGGATGCCGCAAAAAGAATAGCAGAGGCGCTTGACAGGCAGGGGAAACCCAAGAACCTTAAGGAAAACGGAGTACCCTATTTTATTGCCCAAAGAGACCGAGAACTCGTTGTTGTCCCCGCAATCGGGCACCTCTACACCATCGTCCAAGAAGGAGGAAAAAGAAACCAATACCCAGTCTTCAACTTCAAGTGGACGCCACGTCACTTGGCAGAGCGAAAAGCAAAAGGTATCCGTAACTGGGTTGAAGCGTTTTCGAAGCTGTCCCACGACGCTGACGAGTTTGTGTCAGCCTGCGACTACGACATTGAAGGCAGCCTCATCGGCTACTGCATACTGAAGTACGCCTGCGGCGGCAAGGAAACTTCGGCGAAAAGGATGAAATTTTCCACCCTCATGAAAAGCGAGTTAGAGAAAGCTTACGAAGAGCCTCTTCCCAGCCTCGATTTCGCGCTCATAGAAGCCGGGAGAACCAGACATGAGGTGGATTGGCTGTACGGCATAAACCTTTCCCGAGCCTTAACTTTGGCTGCGCGTCGCTGGAGCGGCAGATACTCCACCTTGAGCACAGGAAGAGTGCAGGGACCCGCCCTCCAGTTTCTGGCTAAGAGAGAGAAGACAATCCGCAGCTTTGTGCCCACCCCCTACTGGCAGATAAACGCTGAGGCTGAAATCCTGAACTCTGTTGTTGAGGCGGAATATGAAAGAAAACGAATCGAAACCAGAGCGGAAGCAGACGCTGTTGTGCACGCCTGCGCAGGCAAAACTGGGGAAGTCATAAAAGTTAACATAAAAACGGTTCACCAGAAGCCTCCCATCCCCTTCGACGTAGGCACGCTGCAGCGGGAAGCCTACAGCCTCTTCGGCTACGCTCCCCGACGCACCCTAGCAATCGCTCAGCGCCTGTATCTTGACGCCTTGATTTCCTACCCGAGGACAAGCAGCCAGAAACTTCCCCCAATAATAGGCTACAAAGAAATCCTCAGCGCCCTCAAAAGAAAACGTGCATACACTAAACTAGCCTCCAAACTTCTGGAAAAGAAAACGTTGAAGCCGAGAGAGGGCGCCAAAGAAGACCCCGCCCATCCAGCTGTGTATCCCACCGGAAACCTGCCCAAAAAACCCTTGGGAATACCCGAGAAGAGAATCTGGGACCTGATTGTACGGAGGTTCATGGCTGTTTTCGGGGAGGAGGCGCTAAAGGAGAGCCTGAAGGTTCACCTAGACGTGAACGGTCACAGCTTCTTTTTGAGGGGAAGACGGATTCTGAAGGAAGGCTGGATGGAATATTACAAGCCCTACGTCAGAGCCGAAGAGGTGCTCCTGCCCCGCACAGAGGAAGGCGACAAGATTCGGCTAAGGCGGGTCACCCGGGAAGACAAGTTTACCTGTCCACAGTCTCGCTATAATCCAGCCAGTCTCCTGAAGAAGATGGAGGAGCTTGGAATCGGAACCAAGGCGACCCGAGCAGAAATCATTCAGACCCTGTACAATCGCGGCTACGTCAGGGACGAACGAATCGTGGTGACTGAGCTGGGATTCGACGTCATCGATGTTCTCGGCAAGTATGCTCCCATGGTAACCTCGGCGAAACTCACACAGGAACTTGAAGCAAAAATGGAGCAAATCCAAAACAACCGTGTGAAGAGGGAAACTGTTCTCGAGGAAGTTGTTGAGCAGCTGAAGCCCCAGCTGGAAAGGTTCAAACAAAACGAGGAGCCTATAGGCGAAGCCTTAACCAAAGCCACCCAGAGAGCGCAAGCACAGGAGCGAATCGTGGGAAAATGCCCAAACTGCGGCACAGGCAACCTGACCATTATCTATTCGCGGAAGACCCGAAAGCGGTTCATAGGCTGCAGCAACTACTTCAAGGGACTCTGCACAACATCGTTTCCGCTTCCCCAACGCGGAACCGTCAAACCCACGGGAAACAATTGCCGAGCGTGTGGATGGCCTCAGGTGCTGGTGTGGACCAGAGGCAGACGACCGTGGAATCTGTGCTTCAACCCTGACTGCCCCCTTAAATCGAGGAGGAAAAAAACTTGAAGTGCATCGTCTGTGACCGAGAAGCCTTGGAGAAATATTGCGAGTTCCACGAAGAGGCTTACCTGAATGTTGTTCAGAAATTTGAGGGTTGGAAACGGGCTACAGGCGTTTCTTGGAAGCAATATTTAAAAGAGCTTGTGGAGAATGCATACACTGGATGTTGGGCAAAAGAAGTTGCGGAGAGTTTATTGAAGACGGATGGATGAGCTATGTCGAAGCGGTTTAGTAAACAAATGTCCTCCTTTGCCTTTTGGTTGCAGAAAACCTACGAGAGATTACTAACTTCTAAGCCCTCCCTGTTCGTTGTCGGCATCTTGGCGGTTGCCTTCGCCTTCTTCCTGCTGGGCGGAGGAATCTACGATATGATGGTTGAGGGTATCTCCGTAGCATACTTCGCTGCGGGTGGTACGTTGTATGTCTTTTATCCCTCCCTAAGTGAGCAGTTTCTGTTAGAGAGCATGCTTGTCATGATTTTCTGTGCTATAGGGTTCACGGGCTTTCTAATGGCATATCGAAGCACCAAATATGCCTATAATCCTCGCCAGGCATACCGATTTCTTCTGGTTGGCTGTGTTCTAGTCATCATAGCCTACATTCTTATTGAAAACGGTCTGTTATCCAAATTCGGTTTAGCCTAGCCTTCTACACATGCTGCACGCCAAAACTATGTAGCGTCAACTGTTTTTCCTTTGTTTTTCATGTTCAAAAGAGCAGCCCCCAGGTTTGTTAAAAAGTGTATGGGGATTGTTATCAGAAGGATTATCAGAACCGCTGGCAAGCTGGGGGGCGAAACTGGAATGGAAAAGAGGAACGCCCCTAAAATGAAGTCGATCTGATCCGCTACTGGAAGGGAGCTGCCGGGAGCAAGGTTTAGCCGCCGCTTAACAAAGGACTCTACGAGGTCGCCTGTCAAAGCTCCCAGAGACAGCGCAAAACCAAGGAGTATACTGTAGCTGAACTGGGTGCTGTACTGGAAAAGAACCTGCTCAAAGAGGAGGGTTTGCACTAAACCAACCAAAGTTCCTACAATAAGACCGGCCAAGAAGCCTCTGATTGTCTTGTGGGCTCCCAGTAGTGGTTTGCCGTCAAAGAAATGTTTGCCGAAGTCTATGGGTTGTCCGCCGCCGAAAATCACGGGTGCTGCGTTGGCGCAGTAAGCTGGGAAAATGAACCATAGGGCGGCGGCGATGGTAATCATTATTTCCGTCATGTTTTCTCATCCCTATTTCTTACTGGAGTAAAATAACTCTAGCGTCTGTAATCGGTTATTCCTGCGCTTTCTATGTTGACGTAAATGAATCCTGTTCCTCTGATTGATGGATGTTTTTCGCGGAGAACCTTTATGACCCGTGTTTGCCCCGTTCTCTTCATATCCAATACAATGTCTGACCAGTAGTTCAGAACCCGCGTTGCCACAGGCTTCATCTCAACCGTTTCTCCAAAAGGAACACTTCTCACTTGACTAATAACTAGCGCTGCCACTCCACGAGTTTTGACGATTTGGGTCAAAACCGCCATTTGCCTATTCAACTCTCGGTTCGCAGCGTACGTTTCTTCTGCGTCATCTAGCTCAACGCGATACAATGATGTGACCGTGTCGACGACGATCAGCCCAAACTTGTTGGTTATAACCTTTTCAAGCTGATCCACTGCTCTGGACTGTTCCTGAAACGTGGTTGGTCTCATTATGATCAGGAGGGGCGAGATTTTCTGGTAATCGTACTCAGCTATCTGTGAGAGGCGCTCATAAGAGAATGTTCCATCCGTGTCTATGAACAGGGACTTGGTGCCTCTTCGTGCGCAATTAACTGCGCATTGAACAGCGAGAGAGGTTTTGCCTGTTTCAGCCTCTCCGTAGATGAGGGAGACGCCGTCGGTTGGGAATCCTCCTCCCAGCAGTTTGTCAAGCGAAACGCAGCCTGTTGGAATGTAACTTGGCAATGCCTGTGCACAAGAAGCGAAGTATAGCCTCAGGAATTATAAGCCTTCTCTCTGCCCTGATCTTTCAGTGAAAATGTTTCGCAACATATTTAAGCGGAAAAGAAAGACAGGAGAGACACGCAGGGTTCAAGGTCATGCGGGCACTCTCTGAATTCTTTAATCGGTTGTTTCTTCTGCGTGGAACTTGGAAGGGGTAATCCATTGAAGGCGAAAATAGCTGTTGCAACTGTTAATGGAAGAGCCTATTACCAACTGGTGACAGAACTGAATAGAAAGAGGCTGCCCTTCTTGAGTCTGAAGCCTTGGGATCCTATTCCATTGCACATCAAAGTTGTCCTAACCACAGAAGAGGAGAGCCATCAGGTTTCGCACCCTCAGATTCTACTTTTCGGGCAGGGATCAAACCCTGAAGCTGTTGTAGACGAGGCAGTTCTGATTGTTCAAGGAAAACAGGGCTACGAAAAGGTCATTGTTGGCGTGGACCCCGGTAAAACCTATGGCATAGCCATTCTAGGCGACAACCAAGTCCTAGCAACCCTGACCTCCTCAAACATAGACGAGGCTTCTCACCTTGTTGTAGACAACCTGAAGAGGTTTCCAGCCGACGCTAAAGTGGTGCGGGTGGGTAACGGACCCCCCGAATACACCCAAACTTTACTAGATTCATTGGATAAAGCTCTGCCAGAAGAGACATTGGTGGAGATAGTTAGTGAGGCGGGGACAAGCAGGCTAACCAACAAGTCTGTGAACCGCCGAGTGTTAAAGGACGCTGTTTCCGCCATAAAAATCGCGGGAAGAAACGGTCGAATTTTATCGAGGAAGAATGTTGAATGAAACGTGTTATCGATGAAGGAAAGATTTTGCTGGTTGATGGACCTGCTTCCGTGAGTCCCCTCTCCGGTAAGCTAAGCATTCTGGGGGCGCCTCTTAAAATCAGGGAGAAGCTCGTGGTCAGGGAAGGGAAACGGCTGCCCCTCTGGGTGAAAAGAAAGGTTACTGTTGAATTGATGCTGGGGGAAGGTGCTTCCGTCAACGAAGTTGATGAGGGAACTGTTCCCTCCTCATGGGAGGACGCCGCAAAGGAGATTCTGTCTCTAAATAAACCTGTAACTGTCATGGTTGTAGGC
>CAYVVO010000061.1:0-4512 GCA_964455275.1 uncultured Candidatus Bathyarchaeia archaeon
CCTCTAAGACCCCTAATCACAACTTTCTCATGGTTCTCATCAGTCATTCTCATCAGCTAAGTTCTCTGTAATCCTTTTTGCCAAATCTTCTGTTCGCCCAGAATAAGTCTTTCGCTTATTAATTCACACCCACTATTGAGCAGTATTTGGTATCATATAATATATGTAGGAACCGTGAAAAGTGTACTGGTTCACAGAAATTGGGGAAAGAATATAGCATAAGCATGATGATTATCCAGATATCAAAGGGGATTATGTAGTTGCAGATTAGAACAGTTGCAGCCATTCTTGCTTGGGTTGTAGTTGCGTTACTGCTGCTGAACAGCGTCTTCAGGTCAGAATGGGTATTGCCCATATCGATTATTTTAACGGCTATTGCAGTTCTCGTTTATTTCAGTCCGTACCTAAGGAAAAAACATGTAGACAAAAAGGAAAATCTGCCTCCGTCTGACCAAAGTGTATAATTTTGAATTCTAGAATAGCTTGAAAGACTGGTGTACCAAACCTTATAGGCAATTAGCACACAAAAAATTGAAAACAGTAATTATTGCGGTGAAAAAAATGCAAAAATGCGTTTCACTACTATCCCTACTCTTTATCATAGGGCTACTGGCACTCTCCCCAGTTGCCGACGTAATTGCTCAAAATGACTCAGACAACGACGGAATTTTAGACTCAAAAGAGCAGCAGCTGGCTTCAACTTATGAGCCTTACCTCCATTTTGCGGATGGAGAAAAATTCTTTCCTACCGATGCAAGCTACCATATAGAAAACTCTGAGCTTTACATGAAAGAAGATGACACCAACACACTGATTGAACATTCACCGACGGCAGCAAGCATCGCTCAATACACAACAGAAGATTACTTCTTGAATAACACTTTGGGCGGCTTCAAAGAGATAGCTCAGAACTATAAACAGAGGCGAGAAACCCTCGGAGACAAAATCTATGCTCATGTAACAAGTGAAGCAGCATTCATTGTGGTTCAGTACTGGTTCTTCTACGCCTTCAACCCTGGAACCCTGAACCAGCATCAGGGAGACTGGGAGATGATTGAGATAGTCCTGGATCATTCAACGGAAACACCTCAATATGCGGTTTATTCACAGCATCACGCAGGCGAAATGGCAGAGTGGAAAGACGTAGAAAAAGTAGACGGTACCCATCCAAGAGTGTATGTGGCTTTAGGTTCACATGCCAGCTACTTCAGGTCATATCAAGGTAAGCTTGGCACAGAAAACGACATAGTGGGAAACGCATACACCCTGAAGCCGGAAGACTTGGAGATAATTAATCTAGGCGAAAAGGGTATTGGAAACCATCCGTCCTCCCAGGATTGGCTGGAGTTTGGAGGAAGATGGGGAAACTGGGACAGAAGAGTTGATGCGTATATTGGTTCGGCGGGTCCAAGCGGTCCGGGGCAAGGAGAAAACTCGGAAAAATGGTCGAATACAGTGTCTTGGGGAAGCGACAAATTTCTGGTGAATCAAACATGGTTCACCGCAAGTCTGTTTGTTTTCTATTTTATCTACATTATTGGAGCAATCGTCGGGATTCGTGCAGCCTATAAAGTCTGGAAGATTGTGAAGCGGAGGAAGGAAGGAAAACTTAACCTCGTGAAGATATTGCATTCAAAGGCTGCGCTTGGCGTGATTCTTGGAATTGTAGGCGTAATTGTCTATCTTGTCGCCCTCTTTTTGCCGTGGTATGTGGTTACAGGAGACGTTCAAACCAGAGTGCTTGAGACGGCGGGAACAACAGAGCTAGTTCTCATCGACGGCATTAACGGACTTAGAGTCAACACGCTGCAGAGCGACCAAGGTTTAACCACGCTGTTTGGACTGGCTATACCCTTCAGCATAATCTTTCTGTCCGGCGTTGTGCTGACCACCCTAGACATAATCGGAGTTGAAAAACCAAAGAAGCTCTCACGAACTTACATAATAAGCGGCATCACCTCATTGATCCCAATAATAATCATAATACTATTCGTATTCGCGTTGACTGCAGTAATCACCTCGTTCGCAGGTGCACTCTCAGGAGGGGAAACAATCCCACAGCAAGTAACAGACATGACATCAGCAATGTCATCATCACCACTAATGGGCGGATACACAGACACAATCGACAACCAAGGAAGCGTAGCAATAAGCTGGGGCTTAGGCATCGGCTCATACATGTTTATCGCCGCAGCTGCAATAAAAATCGCTGCCGGAATACTGACAAGAACCGCAGAAATACCTGAACAAAACAAAGACACAAAAGAATGAAAGAGACAAAAAAGCTCTTTCTTGTTTTTCTAGCTCCTTTGAATCTGAAGATACCCAATTAAACCCGAATTTCAGATTTCTCAGTATATCAATGCTGGAAGTGTCCGTTCGTCAGTTATTTGCAGAGCCCTGTTAACCTCGTTGAAGTATTTGATTACTGTTTTCCCTCGTTCCGTGATCGCGTAGCGAACTTTTGTTTTGTTCCTTTTTTTAATCTTAATCTGTTCTTCAATTAGGTTCTGGTTGATTAAGAAATCCAAGTTTTGTTTCAGAACACTACAGTTTACATTAGCCTTGTACATGACGTGAGTTAGCTTCAATGGTCCATTTTGAGCCAAAACCTTCAGGATATCAACATACATTTCCATCTTTGATCTTCGCATATTGGTTAAACCTCTAACATAACTTATCAAAACGTAAAGGAGCGCGTGTTTCAGCTTTTTTAAGGTTCAAAAATCATGTTCCTCCCTTACGCGAGTAGACACGTAGTTACGGCAGTTTTACCTAAAAGGTTTGTTAAGTCGCTAAGATATACTACAATGTTATGTTCGGCAACACAATAACGTCTTTTTCTGAAAAACAGAGGCACTAATCCAAGAAATTTGTTCAAGAACAAAAGCAAATATTGCCAGAAAAGTGTTAAAACATTCACAAATGTTTTATTTGAGTTATTGCTGCTGTCTGTTTAAGTGAAATTCTGTTGGCGATTCTGGCTAAACTCAAAAACGAATTTTCATTCATCAGAGGCAACATTCTGGTTAACGCGGTTACATTAGCCATAGTTCTCGTTACGGCTTCCATACCCTACACATATTACCCAAAGTACATTGAGGGATTGGGAGGAAACCCCTTCATCGTGGGAGTGATCGGCTCTGCCTCTTACGCAACTCTGGCACTAGTCCAAATCCCCGGCGGATATCTCGCGGACAAACATGGAAGAAGACAGCTAACAGTCATCATGACCTTCTCAGTCTCGATAACATATTTCTTATTCGCCGTCGCCCCCAACTGGCAGGTTTTCATGATAGCCGCCATACTACAAAACATATTCCTTGTGTACCAACCAGCACTTCAGGCACTTGTGGCTGATTCGACGCCCCCAGAGAAGAGGGGGTTAGGTTTCTCCATCATCAACTTTCTTCATTACATTTCAGTTCCTTCACCCATTATTGCAGGCGTCTTAGCTGTTCGATTTGGACTAATCCCGGGAATGCGAATCGCTTACCTAATCGTCACCGCAGCATTCATTGTAGTTGCCATTTTGAGGATGCGATTCAAAGAAACTTTAAAAAAGACTGCTGAAGGAAATCCCCTGACTGGAGCTATCAAAAATTTTCCCAAATCAATAACTGAAAGCGTAAAGGCGCTGAAAACAGAATCTCATCCAATGTTATTCCTTTTCGCAAGTTTCGCAATCTACCACTTTGCATGGTTCATGTGCTCAATCTATCTGATTACCTATGCGTTGGACATACTACACATTGAAGAGTTTGAGTGGGCAGCCTTGATGGCTTGGTTTTCCGTTGTGAACCTTCTCTCAGCATTACCTTGCGGCAAAATTATTGACAGATTCGGACGAAAAAAGCCCTTAACAGTAGCTTGGCTCCTCTTCATCCCCGCGTTGATCGGCTTCGTTTATGGAAACATCGTAATTGCTTCCATAAGCTTCCTCCTTTTGGGCGTTGCGTTGATTGTTGCAAACACTGCATATCCAGCGTTAATGGCAGATTTTGTAGCCCGCGATAAACGTGGAAAGATAATCGGCAGCACAAGCTTCTTCTTCTACATTCTGAGTTCGTTGGGTACGCTCGCTGGAGGTTTCATGTACCAATACTTGTCTCCTGAGCTTCCTTTTCTTTTCTCAGCGACACTGTTTATTCCATGCCTGATCCTGACGCTTTTTAAGGTGCATGAGCCGACCAGTAGAGAAGTGTAGAAACCATTCGTGCATACTGTTCAGACAGTTAAGCTAGGCTCTGAAACACCATTATGGAGAAGCATACTTTTTGGTTTGTTCAGGTTCTCAGGTTCTCTAGTATTCTCTGCAGGTCTTCAAGGAAACGTTTGATGTGTGGCGGTTTAGTGTGGGGCATAATGACAATTCGGAGGTAGTCGAGGAAGAGGGAAACAGCCCAGCCACGTTTCCTCAATTCCCGAAAGACCAAACTAACATCCACTGTATCCGATTTTACTCCAACAACATTCATGGTGGGCTCAGTCACAATGTCTAATCCATCAATC